>NZ_JAYFER010000536.1:0-20433 GCF_055795065.1 Lyngbya sp. CCY1209 | reverse complement strand
AAAGTCTCCCTTCTTAAGGGAGATAATGGTGGATTACAACGATGTTCGTTCTACCCCGCAATCTCTGAGATCCCCCCAGCCCCCCTTAATAAGGGGGGAGAATTGATTCAAAGTCCCCCTTCTTAAGGGGGATTTAGGGGGATCGGAAACCATCCTAGCAGCATTTATAGTATAATCGATCGCAACCCAGACGGCCGCCGGAGGAACATCCAAACATGGTCAATTTAAAATCTTGGCAATGGGTAATTTTAGCTAGTCCGATCGCCGCGATCGCCACCTTTTTGCTGATCGCCGCCGGAACCCAAATTCACGACTGGGGAATTAACTGGATTTGGGGCATCGTTACCCTGGTTTTACTCGGGTGGCGGTGGCTGCTGGTGAAGTGGACAAAACCCGCCATTACTCAAGTCGAAGAAGCGGTGGCGGAAGCCAACGAAAATTTTGAGTTTGGCGAACAGATGGAAGCAGCCAACGGGGGAAGCGAAGCCCTCAAACAGGCTGAAATTGCCATCCGAGAAATCCTGCAAGAATCGCGAACCGATCCGCCCTTTTGGGAAGATTGGGTCAAATTTTGGGAACGGTGTCGGGACGTGGTAATTGCGATCGCCAACATTTACCATCCCGAGGTTAAATATCCCCTCCTTGATATCTACGTTCCCCAGGCTTACGGGTTAATTCGGGGTACTGTAGACGACCTCGATCGCTGGATGCAAGAGCTCTCCCCGGCGTTAAATCAGGTGACGGTGGGACAGGCGTATCAGGCTTACGAAGTCTATCAAAAACTCGAACCCTCCGCCCGAAAATTATGGCAAGTTTGGAATTGGGCACTTTGGCTATTAAACCCGGCGGCGGCGGCGGCGAAGTTGGTGAGTCAGAAGTCCGGCAACCAAGCCACCCAAGAATTATTGGTTAATTTGGGGCAGATGATGCGGGAAGTTGCCCTGCGGAATTTGTCCCGACAGGCGATCGCACTCTACGGCGGAGAGGAAATTCCCCTCGAAACCCTCGCCACCCCCGAGGAGACGCTGCCACAGGCAAAAACTCAGACGCTACAGCAAATTCTGGAAACAGCCGAACCCGCCAAAAAAGTGGAACAAAAACCCCTCAGCATCCTGTTGGTGGGGCGAACCGGATCGGGAAAAAGCAGTTTAATTAATACTTTATTTCGGGCCGATCGCGCCGAAGTTGACGTACTCCCCAGCACCGATCGCATTCAAAATTATCAGTGGCGGACACCCACCGGAGAAGCCCTGAATTTGTGGGATACTCCCGGTTACGAACAGGTGCACCGGGGCGACTTGCGGGAATTGGTTTTAACTGAAGCAAATACGGCAGATTTATTGTTATTAATCACCCCCGCCCTCGATCCGGCATTGCAGATGGATCGGGATTTTCTCAAGGACATGAAAATCGAAGTTCCGGAGTTGAAAACTATCGCGATCGTCACCCAAGTCGATCGCCTGCGTCCGGTGCGCGAGTGGAACCCGCCCTACCATTGGGAAACGGGAGATAAACCCAAAGAAAAGGCGATCCGGGAGGCGACGGCATATCGCGCCGAACGGTTGGGAGAATTTTGCGATCGCGTTTTACCCCTGGTGACGAGCGATAATAAAACGAATCGAAACGCCTGGAATTCCGATATTTTATCGATGATTTTAATCGAGGTGATGGAACCGACAAAACAGTTGCGCCTCGCCCGATTTTTGCGCGATCGCGATGCCCGCATCCAGGCCTCAGCAAAAATCATCGATCGCTACACCCGCCAAATGGCAACCACCCAAGGACTCACCGCATTATTAAAAAGTCCGGTTCTCAAGTTCGTTTCCACCCTCACCACCGGAAATCCCACCCTCGCCTATCTCCTCGCTGAACAGATTCCCGTGGAACAGCTTCCCGTCGCGATCGGCAAGTTACAGATGGCTTACGATCTGTTTACTTTGTTGGGTAGCGATCGCGCCAAATCCAACAATTTTGACTTACTCGCCCTCTGGCCGTTATTATTAGAAAATCCCGACACTCCCGATCGCAATGCCTGGGCGTTCGGACACGCTTTGGTTGAGTATTGGACGCAAAATTTGACCGTGGAACAGTTGCGGAAGCGGTTTGAATATTATCTGACTGAGATTCTGGAAAAAGGGAGATAAAGGGAGAAAATTAACCACAGAGGCACAGAGGACACAGAGGAGTTAACCGTCATCCGAATCAATTCCTCCTGTTGTAAAATTTTGGCGCTTGACATTTATTAAAAAATGTGATATACAATCGCCAAGTATTCTCCAAATCCCGTTGTTGGGCTTGAGCCACCTCAGTGGCGCCCAAGCGCAACAACAAAGGCTCATTCCCAAGCGTTTTTTAACTCACCATGAAACCAGTAGTATCCACCCATTCTAGCATCCTCTCTGGTGTCGCGATCGCCCTCTCCTTCGGACTCTCAGAAATGCCCGCGATCGCATTCGTTCCGGAACCCAAATACACGCAAATTGAAACCTATTCCACCGAAATTCCGGACGGCGAAGGAAACACCGATCCGACGGATATTTACTATCCCGTCTTGAGCGATTCAGAAGCACTTCCCATCGCCCTATTTTTACAGGGTGCTTTGGTGGATAAAGCCGACTATGCCAATTATGCCAGCCTCGTCGCCCGGTACGGATTTATCGTCGTCGTCCCCAATAACGAACGTAGCGTTTTTAACCCCGTCACCGAAGAAGTTTTGACGGGATTATTGCCAGAACCCCGGCAGGTGAACGACACGTTAAACTATTTTAACGAACAGAATTCCAACCCCGCTTTTCCCCTCGCCGGTATCGTCGATACGGATACTTTGGGATTGTTGGGACACTCGCTGGGTGGATTCATCGGATTATCAATCATTCAAAATATCTGTCCTCCGATTAGCTGTCCGGCTGAATTTACCCGCCCCGAAGCGGTAAAGGCGGGAATATTTTTCGGTGCCAATTTCCGACTATCCCCAGCTACGGACTTTTTCCCTCCGGTGAATAACGACGGCATTCCCACCGCTTTAATTCAGGGCGATCGCGATAGCGTCGGGTTGCCGAGTTCCGCCGAAGCCACCTATTTGCAAATCCAAGATCCGCCGAAGGCGTTGATAACAGTTTTAGGGGCGAACCATTACGGTATCACGAACGAAGATAACCCGATTCGCGACCCCAATTCCCCCACTTTAGATCAGGCGATCGCCTTGGGTACCATCGCCCGCTGGAGTGCCCTATTTTTACGCGCCCACTTACTCGACGACGCGGACGCATTCGGCTATATTTACAATAGCGGGGATGCCTCGGATGAGAATGTCACAGTCGTCAGCGAACGGCAAACCGTTCCCGAACCGGCGGCGACTTTCACGCTATTGATATTTGGAATAATCGGCGGTTTTGTACTCAAGCGGCGATCGCCCTTATCCTAGCTTCACCTTTCGGTTGGTTCGCCCCCCGATCGCGGCAAAGGTGCGATCGGGGGGGTAGAATAATACTCATTTTGTTGCCCAGACGGGGTTTCAGCCTCTGTCGAGACTGAAAAATGTGGGAGTTTCAAAATTTATCGTCTATGACCCTGACAAAACAAATTGCCTGTGCTAGGCTGAAGTTACGAATATCAAATTCGGTATTCGTCTCATGGATACTACCTTCGATTCTCAGGTGAATGCATATCTAGATATTCTGGTCTGGCATTTGCTTGAAAGCTGATTCCTGAAGTTACTGAAATCCTTGCTTAACGGGACTTCCCGGAAAAGCGTCTCTCGGAGCCTACAATGGCTGAAATGCAGTCATAGCAAAAAATTTAGGCTTCTTATAGGATGTTTGGTTTACAAATCAGCTCTGAGTCTGGGGTGATTTCTTCCAGTCACTTGCTAGTTCAGCATATGTAGATATGCATTGATCTGGGAGTTGCAGGTAGTATTTTTGAGACGTTGACCGTTCTACACAAAGGAGAGTCCATAGCTAATGCTTGTGGAAGCCCTTTGTATGCTTGATATTCCTGTACAAATTTAGTATGGGAGTTCAATAATGAACACCAAACAAAAGAAAAAGAAAAAACAGCAACTTCTTGATGAGTATGGTGCGTGCTGCTGGTGGTGTCGTCGTGATGTACCCTCCAAACAGCTTACAATTGACCACATTAAGCCCAAAAGCAAAGGTGGTTCTGATTCTTTAGAAAATTTACGTCTTGCTTGTCGTAAATGTAATTTGAAGCGTGGCAATAGTCTTTTTCCACCGCCCAGCCTCAGTTCTGGGTTGGTTCTCAACTAATATCAGATCCGGTTTTTTGACCGCAAAACCTCCCCAATCATCTTCAGATGATTTTGGCTGTTAGCTTGGGAATTGATTCCCAAGCGGTTTGGATATCCAACCCGTTTTGTCCCGAGCATTCGACCGGATTTGATATAAATAGGTTGCCGCCATTCTTATTCAATCCCCCTAATCTCTATTGTTGACAGGGATTTAGGGGGACGAATGAACACCAAGTACATCACTCAAAAACATCATGCAAAAACTTTTGATTTTCAACAATCCTAAATTACTCCGTCAAGCCTTGACGCACCGCTCTTACATCAACGAAAATCCGGGAGAAACAGAGGATAACGAACGATTAGAATTTCTCGGCGATGCCATTCTTACATTTATCAGTGGGGAGTATCTATATCGAACTCACCCGGAAATGGGAGAAGACGAAATGACTCGTCGGCGTTCGGCTCTGGTGGATGAAAAACAGCTCGCTCGATTCGCTCTTGAAATTGAATTGGACTTCAAACTTCGTCTCGGGCAAGGCGTTATCAAACAAGGTGGATATCAAAATCCAAATTTACTGAGTAGTGCCTTTGAAGCTGTTGTCGGGGCGTACTATTTAGACCACAATCGAGATGTTGAAACCCTACGTCCCTTGCTCGAAGAGTTGTTTGAGTCTGTTCCCGCAGATCTGTTTGTCGTTCGTTCGTCAATTGATTCAAAAAATAAGCTGCAAGAATTTTCGCAAGCCCGGGGTACGATTCCAAACTACGTCACGGAACAGATCGGCGGAAAAGATCACGCTCCCGAGTTCGTATCAAGGGTTTATTTGGACGAAAAACTGTATGGCGAAGGCCGAGGGCTTCGCAAAAAAGAAGCGGAGAAAGAAGCTGCAAATGATGCTTTAGTTAGATTAAAGAAAAGTGGATTAATCTGACAATCACTTACTGACAATCACCCGCCAAGCGACAAACAGGATAAAAGACAGATAGCCGAAAACCGCCAGCCAGTCCAACAACTCGCTGGGAATCACAAACGGTTGGTCATACATCGCATTAAAATCCGATTCATCGATCCATATTGTAGGACTGTAGGGGCGCAAGGCTTGCGCCCCATCTATATAATGTGGAGCCACATCCCCCATCCCCACGAACCGAGGGCTGCGGGTCTAGCCCCCCGCCCCCAACTAAGTATAAGTTCTGATAAGTATAAATAACGATCGCGATTAAGAATCTTGAGCCTTTATACCTAGCCGCTCCGCGATCGCGATGTTACGATAGATTAAGACAAATGGTTTTTTGTAAACCATAGATTTGTAACGATGGATTGCCGCGATGACTCGTCCCCTTACCTCTGAGATCGACCTCCCACCCATAACCCCCCGCCACCGGGGGACGCCCAGAGATGGGATTCGGGAAAAGGGCGATCGCTGTATTTCCCTCACAGCAAGCATCCCCGACATTTTGCTTAATTTTTCTGCAAAATAGTTAACAAAACTTTACTCATTCCCTATAATGGGTTGTACGCACTAAGTATTTTTTCTTACTCACTGACCATGAGCAGTCAAATTCCCTGGCTAACAACAATCATCCTGTTCCCGCTACTGGCATCCCTGGCCATTCCCTTCCTTCCAGACCGGGAAGGCCGCACGATTCGCTGGTACGCCCTCGCAGTCGGCTTGACAGACTTCGTTCTCACCGTTTTCTGCTTCTGGAACCACTACAGCCTGGACATTTCGACATTCCAACTGGCTGAAACCTACGCTTGGGTTCCCCAGTTGGGGCTCAACTGGTCAGTGGCAGTCGATGGCCTGTCCATGCCCCTGATCGTGCTCACGGGGTTTGTGAACACCCTGGCTATTTTAGCGTCGTGGCGAGTCACCAAAAAGCCACGACTCTTTTATTTCCTCTTATTAGTGCTCTACGCGGCCCAAATCGGCGTCTTCGCGGCCCAGGATCTCCTCCTCTTCTTCTTAATGTGGGAGCTGGAACTGGTCCCGGTCTACATCCTCATCTCCATCTGGGGCGGACCCAAGCGCCTCTATGCGGCCACCAAATTCATCCTCTACACCGCCCTCGGTTCCATCTTCATCCTCGTTGCCGCCCTGGCGATGGCCTTCTACGGTGGCATCCCCAGCTTTGACATCACCACCCTCGCCCACAAGCACTATCCCCTGGCCCTGGAACTCTTCCTCTACGCCGGATTCCTGATCGCCTTCGCCGTCAAACTGCCCATCTTCCCCCTGCACACCTGGCTGCCCGACGCCCACAGCGAAGCGTCCGCCCCCGTCTCCATGATTCTCGCCGGCGTGCTGCTGAAAATGGGAGGCTACGGCCTGATCCGCATGAACATGGAAATGCTGCCCAACGCCCACCTGTACTTCGCCCCGGTTCTGGCAATTTTGGGAGTCGTCAACATCGTCTACGGCGCCCTGAGTGCCTTCGGACAAGACAACCTCAAGCGCCGTCTCGCCTGTTCCTCCATCTCCCACATGGGCTTCGTCCTGATCGGAATCGCCTCCCTGACGGAACTCGGACTCAACGGCGCCGTCCTGCAAATGATTTCCCACGGTCTGATTGCCGCGATGCTGTTCTTCCTGGCGGGAGTCACCTACGATCGCACCCACACCCTGGCAATGGAGAAACTCGGCGGTATGGCCAAAGATATGCCCAAAGTGTTCGCCCTGTTCACCGCCGGATCGATGGCCTCCCTGGCCCTGCCCGGAATGAGCGGTTTCGTCGGAGAACTGACCATCTTCTTGGGTGTCACCACCAGCGACGTCTACAGCTCCAGCTTTAAGATTGTGGTCATCGCCCTGGCTGCGGTGGGCCTGATTCTCACCCCCATCTACCTGCTGAACCTGCTGCGGGTGGTGTTCTACGGCCAAAACAGCGGCGGGTTCAAAATCGAGGACTACCTCGGCGATGCCAAACCCCGGGAAGTAATCGTCGCCACCTGCCTGCTGCTGCCGATTATCGGAATCGGACTCTATCCCAAGGTCGCGACCCAAACCTACGACGTCAAGACCGTGGAAGTCGCTTCTCAAGTGCGTGAAATCTTCCCCGTCTTCGCCCAGCAACAGCGCGGTTCGGTCCTCTACTCCGGCGGTTTCGTAGCCCCGGAAATCACCCCAGACGCCGAAGCCCAAGCTCTACTGAAAGCCGGTGGAGACATGAACGCCTAATCGCCGGTCTGGCTTCAAAAAATAGACAACAGAAAAGACGGAAAGGAGTGTGGTCATCTCCCTTCCGTCTTTTTTTATCGTAGATCCCCCCCCAGCCCCCCCTTTATAAGGGGGGGAGAATAAAGTCCCCCTTTTCTAGGGAGCAATCGTAGATCCCCCCCCAGCCCCCCCTTTATAAGGGGGGGAGAATAAAGTCCCCCTTTTCTAGGGATAATCCGAATCAAAGTCCCCCTTTTTAAGGGGGATTTAGGGGGATCGTCTATTAATGTCCGATTCCCACATATTGGAAGCCGGCCTCTTCGAGTTGTTGGCGATCGAGGAAGTTCCGACCGTCGATGATGATCGGGGTGTGCATGGATTTGACCATCTTGGCGTAGTTGAGGGTTGAGAATTGTTGCCAGTCCGTCACCAACACCAAAGCATCGCAACCGTCGGCCATCAGTTCCGGGTCGGTTTCCACCATCACGTTGGACAGGCCATGCCGCATTCCGCTTTGGGAAATGATCGGGTCGTAGGCTTTCACCCGGGCGCCGAGGCGGTTAAGTTGTTCGATCAGGTTCAGGGCCGGGGCGTCCCTCATGTCGTCGGTGTCGGGTTTGAAGGTCAACCCCAGCAGGCCGACGGTTTTGCCCTTGAGGATCTTGAGCACCTGCTGCAATTTCTCGATCGCGATCACCCGCTGTTGGTTGTTGACTTCGACGGCGGCCTTGAGCAGTTTGGCGTCGTAGTTGTAATCGTCGGCGGTGTGGATCAGGGCCGAGACATCTTTGGGGAAGCACGAACCCCCCCAGCCGATGCCGGCCTGCAGGAACTTGTTGCCGATGCGGGAGTCGAGGCCGATGCCGCTGGCAACCTGCTTCACGTCCGCCCCGACGCGATCGCAGATATTGGCGATTTCGTTGATGAAGCTGATCTTGGTGGCCAGGAAAGAGTTGGCCGCATATTTCACCATTTCCGCCGAACTCAAATCGGTGATCACCACCGGGACGGGGGGCAGGTCGGGTTCGTCCGCGAACTTGCGAACGACAATGGGTTGGTAGAGTTGCTGCATCAGATCCAGGGCTTTTTTGCTGTTGCTCCCCAACACGATGCGATCGGGATTGAAGGTGTCAAAAATCGCCGAACCTTCCCGCAGAAATTCCGGGTTGCTCACCACGTCGAACTCCGGTTCGGGACTTCCCGAGGTTCCCTGTTCTTTTTGGCGCTCAGAAAAGCCGTCGAGGACGATCATCCGCACCCAGTCTCCGGAACCGATGGGGACGGTGGACTTGTTGACCACCACTTTGTAGCCCGAACTGGCCGTCAAATTGGCGCCGATTCCCCGGGCCACCGCTTCGACATAACGGGTGTCGCTTTCTCCCGTCGGCAGCGGGGGGGTTCCCACCGCGATGAATAAAATCTCCCCGTGCTCGACGCCGGCCGTCAGGTCGGAGGTAAACGACAATTTGCCCGCTTCCGCCGAGGATTTCATCAATTCCGAGAGTCCGGGTTCGTAAATCGGGGACTGTCCCGACTTCATCAATTTCACCTTCTCTTCGTTGTTGTCCACGCAGATCACGTCGTGACCCGAATGGGCCAAACAAACTCCGGTGACTAAACCGACATATCCAGTACCAATGACGCAGACACGCATAAAAACGTCCTCAAATAATTGACACAACAGGAGTTATTCGTGGGTTGGGAGAGTAAGTCAGCGAGCGATCGCCCCGAGTTTTTCGGATTCATCCCGGACTGGTGAGCCATTCGCCCGCGTGCAGAAACCTTTCGGCCGGTGTTCCCAAACGCTGCTCCAGATGTCGGAACCTCTGAAAGTCACCTGTCCCCATCCGGGGCGGGAGGTTCGCGCCGTTCACCCCGTCGGCTATTCGGGGTCGCACCCTATTGAATCTTCGGCACACCTTGCAGCGTCGAAACGTTTGACTTTCTCTAGCTGGGACGGACCACTCGTTTCTGAAAATCCTCGATAGTGAACTTGAGTCCTTCATCCAACGGAATGGTTGGCTCCCAGTCCAAATACGTTTTAGCACGGGTGATATCCGGTTGTCGCTGTTTCGGATCGTCCTGGGGCAAAGGTTTGAATTGAATCTCCGCCTTGGGATTCACCCGCTTTTGAATTTTTTGGGCCAATTCTAAAATCGTATATTCCCCGGGGTTTCCCAAATTGACCGGGCCGATCATATCCCCGTTCATCAGGCGGATCAACCCTTCCACCAGATCGGAGACGTAGCAAAAACTCCGGGTTTGGGAACCGTCCCCGTACACCGTGAGGGGAGTTCCTTTCAGGGCTTGGACGATAAAATTGCTCACCACGCGACCGTCATTTTCCAACATCCGAGGTCCGTAGGTGTTGAAAATCCGCGCCACTCGGATGTCCACTCCATTTTGTCGGTGGTAGTCGAAGCAGAGCGTTTCTGCCACCCGTTTGCCTTCGTCGTAACAACTCCGAATCCCGATGGGGTTAACGTTGCCCCGGTACTCTTCCGGTTGGGGATGTACGCTCGGGTCGCCGTACACCTCGGAAGTGGAAGCCAACAGAATCCGGGCATTGACTCGTTTGGCCAACCCCAACATATTCAGGGTTCCCATCACGTTAGTTTTGATGGTTTTGACCGGATTGAACTGGTAGTGGACGGGGGATGCCGGACAAGCGAGATGATAAATCTGGTCGGCCTCCAGGCGGATCGGCTCGGTAATGTCATGGCGGATCAGTTCAAAGAAGGGATTGTCGAACCACCGCAGCAGATTGTGCTTGTGTCCGGTATAAAAGTTATCCAGGCACAGCACATCGTGTTTCTGCTCCATCAAGCGATCGATGAGGTGGGAACCGATGAAACCCGCGCCACCCGTGACTAGGATTCTCATTATTTAACTTGCCGCATAATCGTGGGGAATCCAATCTGAGCCAGATTCTGGAGCTTGGCCGGCGACGGGGGAAAGAATACACCCGAACACTGCGACAACCCCCTCAAGCCAACGCGCCATTTTCTGCTTCAGGTTGATAATTCCATCCTATAAAACTCTGGTCTCGTTACCAACTCCTCCAGATTCGCCCAACTCCCTCATCATAGCCTTTTTGAGGGGTTTCTATACTTTTTGTTAAGTTTCGCGATCGAGTTTGAACCGGGCCGTGGAGGGGACTCGGGGGACATCGATGATTCCGCCCCTCGGCCAGAGCTTTCGGGAAGTCCCACCGGCGGTGGGACCGCTCCCGTTCCCCACAGGTCGCCCCCACAGAAACCCGGTTTCTGCCCCACTTTTACTTGGCTTTCGCTTCCAAGTTTTCCAGGCGGCTTTTCAGTTCTTGATTCTCCTTTTTAATCTTGTCGAGTTCCCGCCGCAACTGCCCGATCGCCTTGTCCGATCCGACGTTCTTTTGCACCTTTTGGACGGCCTCTTCCGCCCGCCGGCGAACCCGTCCGTCCAGGGTGTGTTCCGCCAAGTCACTCAAAACCGCGATCGCCTTCGGGGTTTCCATCTGACTCAGGGCACTGACGACGGAAACTTGGGTGAGGAAGAAATCCTCTTTTGCCAGTTCTTCGAGTCGCTGGAGAATGCGTTCGAGGTTGATATTATTCTGCCCCGTCGAAATGCGGCCTAACCCCGAAATGGCGTTCAACCGCAAAGCTTGCGGCACGCCCATCGCGGTATATTTAAAAATCAAATTGAGGGCGGTTTCCGAGGTTTTCATCTGGCTCAAACCCACGATCGCACCCGATCGCACCACTTCATTCCAACCGGCCCGTTCTTCGAGTACCCTTTCCAACAAAGCGATCGCGTCGGTTTCCGCCGGTTCGTCTTCGATATTTCCGGCGGCAATTTTGGCGATCGCTTTCACCGCTGCCGCCTCCACGAGATAGCTGGGATCGCCATTTTCCACCAGCGGTTTCAACGCCCCATAACTCTCGGGGGTGCGAATCTCCGCCAGGGCATTCACCACCGCCCGCCGGACTCGGTGATCTATATCGTTCAACCCGGCAACCAGCCCGTCAAAGGCCCCATCGAGTTTGACTTTCACCAACTGTTTCGCCACCTCCAAACGGACTCCCCAGAAGGGTTCATCGGTGAGGGCTTCACTCAGGGCTTTTGCCGATTCCAAATTGCCTTTTTTCGCCAAGGCTTCGGCGGCATAGATGCGAGAAATCGGGTCCGGATCAAACTTGAGTTGAGCCTTCAATTCCGCCACCGGATAGTCCAGGGTGACGGTTTTGAGGATATGATTTCCCGCGTCGAAACTGACGAATTTGGGCTTTTCTTCCAGGGGCAGATAGAAACTCTGTTCGCGATCGCTGACCCGGAGCGTCACCGTTTTCACTTCCACTTCGGTCGATTTCTTTTTAGATTTACCCTTGCCTTTCTTTTCGGATGCATAGCCAAAACCGACGGGAATCTTCAGGTCGAACAAGTTGCTTTCACTCAACTTGTCGCTCTCTTTGGCTTGGGTCTGTTTGACCGTGAGTTTGGCGATTTTGCTGTCCCCGTCCCAGGAGTAGGAAACCTTGTATTTTGGATGTCCGCCCCGGTAAACAAATTGGTCGAACAGGAACAGCAAATTCCGCCCGGTCGCCTTTTCGATCGCCCGCAATAAATCCACCGTTTCGACCGTCCTATGGGCGTTGTCGTTGACAAACGTATGAATCGCTTTAAAAAACAATTCGTCCCCCAATTCTGCCCGGATCATGTGGTAGACGCAGGCGGCTTTTTCGTACAAATGGCGATCGTACAGTTCGATCGCTTCCCTGTAAATATGGGTGACGATGGGGCGGCTGTAGCGGGACGCATCCTCGGAAAAATAGCTGCGGGCCTCGTTGAGTCGGTAATAAGCCGCATCGTCCGCCCCATATTCGCGGTTCGTCCACAAAACCTCCGAATAGGTCGCCATCCCTTCTTTAATCCAGGCGTGGGACCAGTGGCCGATCACCAGCAAATCCCCGAACCACTGGTGGGCGAGTTCGTGGGCGACGAGGCTTTCCGTATTGCGGTTGTCGAGGGCGGCCCGTTCGTCCAACAGACAGCGTGAGGTGAGGAGGGTGGTGGAGGTATTTTCCATCCCGCCAAAAATGAAGTCATCGACGCAGACTTGGGCATATTTAGGATAGGGATAATTATACCCGAAGGTTTGGGAGAAAAACTCGATCATTTCCGGGGTTTTTCCCATGCTGCGGCGGGCATCATCCCCCCGGTCTTTTTCCGCATAATAAACGACGGGGATCTCGTTCCACTTGTCCTCGATCGCGGCAAATTTACCCACCGCCAAGGTAATCAAATAGCTGGGGTGTACCTGTTTTTGCAGCCAGTGATAAATTTTGTCCTCCCCTTTGCTGTCCGCGGCGATCAGTTCGCCGTTGGAAATCGCCAGAAAATCCTGGGGAACCCGCACGCGAACTTCCGAGGTCGCCAGTTGTCCGGGATAGTCGAAACAGGGGAACCAGAAGCGGGAATCTTCGTCTTCGCCCTGGGTCCAAACTTGGGTGGGTTTGTCGGGATAGTGGCGGTCTGGGCCGACAAAGTAAAGCCCCCGCTGGGGGTTATCGACGGAATAATCGATCGCGATTTTTAGCGTTTTATCGGCGGCGGTGGGTTTGTTGAGGTAGAGTTTTAATTCCTCGCCGTCGTGGTCGAATTCCACCTCATGCTTGCCGATTTTGACGCGGCTGATTTCCAGATCGACGGCATCCAGTGTCAGGGTTTCGATGCCGTCCCGGACGGGGTTGAGAGTAATCGTACAGGTGCCTTGGAAGCGGCGATCGGGTATGTTTAAAACCAGATCCAGAAAAATGTGTTCCACCTGGCCGGGGCGGTCGGGGTTATAGTGGGGACGGGCGCCCGGCAACTCGAAGGATTTGGATTCGGTTTTGTCGGAATCAAAAATAGAATACAACATTAATGACTGTATCGAAGGAAAGTCTGACATTTGAGCGTTTACCTGTTCAGAGAATAAAGGAATTGGAGCCATTTTTCCAGATTCTTTACGCCGTCCAAATGCAACAGAATTGCCGGCGTAGATCTGGCGCCCCAGTTGAGATGGTTGGTTGGATGGACAGATTCACCCCGGAAAGGTCACAAATTCAGGTCGGTCGCGGGGAAGCGTCGGGTTCGGAGTCACTCGCCTGAGTTTCGTCAATCGGCGATCGCAAATGGGTCGGATACGGCTCGATCGCCCCCCCAAAATTGTACCCGATCGCGATCGCCCGACTCGATGGTTCGACCGGTATTTTTTTAAGGGGCGATCGAAAACTCCGGCTTTTAATTCCGCCTGGGAGGGTTGACACAAAAGTTTATTTGTGGTATGAAACGCGCATCCGAAATGTCATCATTGCCGGACAATAGGGTTGCGAACCGTCATCGCCCCCCCTAAAATCTAAAGTTCAAAACCACAAAGCGAGAGATTGAGATGAAGCTGGCAGCACGTGTAGAGCAGGTTCCCCAATCCGTCACCCTGGCGATATCAGCCAAAGCCAAAGCGATGAAAGCCGAGGGACTCGACGTTCTCAACTTCAGCGTGGGCGAACCGGATTTCGACACGCCCCCCCACATCGTGGCTGCCGCTCAAAAGGCCTTGGACGAAGGAAAGACCCGCTACGGTCCAGCCGCCGGGGAACCGAAACTGCGGGAACTGATCGCCCGCACCCTGACCGAAGAAGTGGGCGTCAACTACAGCGCCGAAAATATCATCGTCACCAACGGCGGCAAACATTCCCTGTACAGCTTGATGATGGCAACGATCGAGCCGGGAGATGAAGTGATTATACCCTCTCCGTACTGGTTGAGCTACCCGGAAATGGTGAAACTCGCCTCCGGGACACCGGTCATAGTCCCCACCGACGCGAGCACCGAGTACAAAATCACGCCGGAACTGCTGCGGGAGGCCATCACCCCCAAAACCAAACTCTTCGTCCTCAACTCCCCCTCAAACCCCACCGGAATGGTCTACACCCCCGACGAAATTCGCGCCCTGGCCGAAGTGGTGGTGGAATCGGGAATTTACGTCGTCTCCGACGAGATTTATTCCAAAATACTCTACGAAGGGGCCCAACACCTCAGCATCGCCGCGGCCAAACCCGGAAGCGACAAACAGACCCTGATTAGTAGCGGTTTCGCCAAATCCTTCGCCATGACGGGGTGGCGTCTGGGATACCTGGCCGGGGACAAAACCATCATCGGGGCCATGACCCGCATCCAAAGTCACAGCACCTCCAATGTCTGTACCTTTTCACAATACGGGGCGATCGCGGCTTTGGAAGGGTCCCTCGACTGCGTGGAAGAAATGCGGCTGGCCTTCGCCAAACGCCGGGAGGTGATGTACGAATTGCTCAGTGCCGTCCCCGGCATCCAGTGCGTCAAACCCTACGGGGCATTTTATATGTACGTCAACATCGGAAAAACCCACCTCGGTTCCGTCGATTTTTGCAGTGCCCTGTTGGAAGAAAAACAGATGGCCGCAGTCCCCGGCAAAGCCTTCGGAACCGACGACCACATCCGCCTCTCCTACGCCACCGACCTGAAAACCATCGAAACGGGAGTCAAACGCCTGGAAGAATTCGTCGCCTCCAAACTGTAGGGAATAATTAAAAATTAATAATTAACAATTAATAATTATTAATTCATGTCCTGCCCCCACTCCCGACTGCCGACTCCCGATTCCCTAACTTTCAATGGTGGTGGATTTCAAATCCTTGCAGTCCTTCGGGGGTTTCGCAATGCACGTCCACTCCCGTGGGTTGGGCCGATCGCGGGCCTTGGTAACACCAGCGGATCATCCCCTCCACCTGGGCTTCGGTTCCCTCAAACACGGCTTCAACCCGGCCGTCGGGGCGGTTTTTCACCCACCCCGCGACGCCTCGGCGGGTGGCTTCCTCGCGGGTCGAAAAGCGGAATCCCACGCCCTGCACCCGTCCCGAAATCAGGATGCGAACGCGGATTGTCGGAGAGGTGGTGCGATCGGACATCGGAGCGGATGATGGGAGGTGGACAGCGGGCAAACCCGTAGCCGGAGAAGGTTTCGGCCTTTTACCTGGAGTTTTCGTGTGAACGAATCGCCCGTCGCTATATACTGTATCAAAAATTGGGAGATGGTTATGGACCCGGTTAGTCTAGTTATTATGTTTATTATCGGCGCCCTGGCAAGCTTGGGCGGCAGTTATGTGTTTTGGGAGCGGCGCGTCGCCGAGCAAAAAGAACAGTACGAGCGACAAATCCGCGAACAGGCCGAAGCCCTAGAAAAAGCCCACCAAGCCCGAATTCAGGAAACCGTGCAATCTCTGCGACAAGATTACGAACGCCAACTGCGCCAACAGGCCGAAACCGCGCAACAGGATTATCAAACCCAACTGGCCGCGGCCGGCGAATCCCTCAAACAGCACTACGAGGCCCAAATTCACGAACTCAGCGGCAAGCTGGAGAACCGCGAGGATCAACTGCAAGAGGCCAACGAAACCTTGAAAGCCTACGAACAACAGTTGGGCAATTTGCGGGAGGAGTTGACCGGACGCCAACTGCAGATAGAGCAAGTGGAGCGCTCCCTGACGGACTACGAGACGCAACTGCAACAGGTGACGCAGGAGTTGGAAACCAGCCAAACCCACGTCACCGAAATGAGTCGGGCCCTCACCGAGTACGAGATGCGCCTGCAACAGATGTCCCAGGGGTTGGCCGGGAGCCACGATCGCGCCGAGCAGATGGCCGAGTCGATGGCCGAGTACGATCGCCACTTGCAAAACTTGGATGCGGAGGTTCGCACCACTGAAGATGACGTCAGAGCCGGCTTACAGGCCCTCCAACAGCAGAGTCAGGAAGAATTGGAAAAAATCCGCCTAGACCTGCAACAAGCCCAGGAAACGCAAATTCAAAGCGCCGTGGACAACCTGGAGGAGCAATATAACCATGAGATCCGACAGGGGACCGAGGATCTGGTGCGATCGATGGAGGTGCAGACGGAGGAGATGATCGAATCCCTGCACGAGCGCCTGGACCTGATCCCCGACTTGCTGGCCGAGGCTGAACAGGCGGCGGAAGCTTTGTCCGGGGAGGAAGGGGAGACGGAAACCCCCCCGGAAGCGTCAGAAGAGAAAGAAATCGACGCGATCGCCCGGGCCGGACAATTCAACAATCTAGCTGCCATACCCAACCTGGGAAGCCACCTGCGCGACTCCCAACCCTCAGTCCGCGCCCGCCTCGCGGCCACCTTGGGACAACTGGCCGAAACCCACGGCGCCCGCCCCGAATTGCAGCAAACCATTCCCACCCTCACCCAACTGAGCCGCGATCCCGATCCGACGGTACGCCAAGAGGCAATTTCCGCCCTCGGAAAGATCCGGAGCGATCGCGTCATCCCTATACTGCAACAGGCGCTGCGGGATGCCAATCCGGCGGTGGTGAAGACGGCCAGTGCCGCGATCGAGAAATTCAAGTTTTATCCCCAACCGCCCCAGCAACCCAAACCGAAGCCGTCCGTGTTCCAAAAAAAGCCGGAAAATAAATAAGGGTGTGGGGTGTAGGGTGTAGGGTGTGGGGTGTGCTCGGTGGGGAGAAAAGAGAACTTTCTTAACTCCTTGCTTCTGACTCCTCACTCCGATACCTCCGCCCCCATCGGGGAATCTCAAATCTAAAATTCCCCACTCCCCATGTTTATCGATGTTTCCAAGTCAGAGGAGGTGCAATGAAAATCTTAAAAACTCAAACCCTCAGAGGGCCGAACTACTGGAGCATCGACTATCAGAACTTGATTTTGATCTACCTCGATCTCGAAGACATAGACGATCGCTTCACCGACGAAATCCCCGACTTTTACGAAGGATTGGTCGATGCCCTCCCCAGCCTCAAAGAACCCGACGACGTCGCCACCTACCGCGAAGACTTCCTGCGGCGGGTCAAAAAAGGGACTTTGATAGGAACCGTCGTCGAGCACGTTGCCCTGGAATTGCAGAATTTAATCGGAATGCCGGTGTGCTTCGGGCGCACCCGCGCCGCCACCCAAAAGGGCGTGTATCGGGTGCTGTTTGAATATCAGATCCCCGAAGCGGGCCGCTACGCCGCCCGAGCCGCCGTCCGCCTATGCCACGGACTCATCGATCGCGGGTACTACCCCCCCTCGGAACTCGCCAAAGATCTCGACGACCTACGGGAAATCTGGACGGAAAACCGCCTCGGCCCCACCACGGAAGCCATCATCGCCGAAGCCCAACGCCGCGGCATCCCCTGGCGGGAACTGCCCTCCCGCTACGTCATCCAACTCGGCTACGGCAAAAACCAGCGCCGCATCCAGGCCTCCCAAACCGACGGCACCAGTATTTTGGGCATCGAATACGCCGGGGACAAAGAAGGCACGAAAGCCCTGCTGCGGGAAGCCAACATTCCCGTCCCCCGGGGCGAGGTGATCTACCGGGCACGGGAACTCGACGAGGCCGTTAACGCCGTGGGGGGATTTCCGGTGGTGATCAAACCCCTCGACGGCAACCACGGCCGGGGCATCACCCTCGACATTCAAAGTTGGCGGGATGCCGAAGAAGCCTACGATCGCGCTAAAGCCGAGTCTAAATTCGGGGGCGTGATCGTCGAGCGCTTCCACGAAGGCAATGACTACCGGGTGCTCGTCATCGATGGAAAAGTCGTCGCCGTCGCCCAGCGAATCCCCGCCCACGTCGTCGGGGACGGGCGATCGACCATTCGAGAACTGGTAGAAGAAACCAACCGCGACCCCCGCCGGGGCAGCGGCCACGAAAATGTCCTCACCCGCATCGACATCGACGGCCGGGCCGAAGAGATCTTGGCGGCTCAAAACCTGCGCCTCGAGAGCGTACCCGACGACGGGGAAATCTGCTACCTCCGCGCCACCGCCAACCTCAGTACCGGCGGCATCGCCATCGATCGCACCGACGACATTCACCCCGAAAACCGCTGGCTGGCTGAACGGGCCGCCAAACTGGTGGGATTGGATGTCGCCGGCATCGACATCACCGCCACCGACATCGGCAAACCCCTGCGGGACATCGACGGGGCGATCGTGGAAGTCAACGCCGCCCCCGGACTGCGGATGCACCTGCAACCCAGCCAGGGACAACCCCGGGACGTCACCGGACCGATCCTGGATTTGCTCTATCCCCACGGATCTCAATCCAGCCGCGTCCCCATCGTCGCCATCACCGGAACCAACGGCAAGACGACCACCACCCGCCTCACCGCCCACATTTTCCGCCAAACCCAACAGACCATCGGCTACACCACCACTGACGGAACCTATATCGGCGACTTTTTGGCCGAAGCCGGGGACAACACCGGACCCCAGAGCGCCCAACTGATCCTCGGCGACCCCACCGTAGATGTGGCCGTGCTCGAATGCGCCCGGGGGGGAATTTTGCGATCGGGATTGGGCTTCAACTCCTGCGATGTCGGGGTGGTGCTCAACGTCTCGGACGACCACCTGGGACTGCACGACATCAACACCGTTGAGGATATGGCCTACGTCAAGAGCGTCGTTGCCGAGTCCGCCCACCGGGACGGCTACGCGGTGCTCAATGCCGACGATCGCCTGGTGGCGGACATGGCGAAGCGGGTGAAGGGGAAAGTTGCCTATTTTTCCATGCAACCGGACAACCCCATCGTGCTCGAACACGTTGACAACGGTGGGATCGCGGCCGTTTACGAAGAGGGTTATTTGTCCCTGTTGCGGGGGGGCGAACCGAGTATCCGCGTCGAGCAGATGGCGAACGTGCCGCTGACGTTGGGGGGCCGGGCGCCGTTCATGATCGCCAATGTGCTGGCGGCGAGTCTGGCGGCTTACGTCGGCGGGGTGAGTGTCGCTGAGATCAGCACTGCTTTGCGGACGTTCAAGGCATCGGTGGAGCAGACGCCGGGGCGGATGAATTTGATCCCGGTGGATTCGTTCCACGTCCTGTTGGACTACGCCCACAACCCCGCCAGCTACCGGGCGATCGCCGATTTTGTCAATCATTGGACCGGGGGCGATCGCATCGGGGTGATCGGGGCGCCGGGCGACCGCCGCAACGAGGATTTTGTGCACCTGGGGCGGCTCTCGGCGGCGATGTTCGACCGCATTATCGTCAAGGAAGATGACGACACCCGGGGCCGCGATCGCGGCGAGGTGGCCGATTATATTTACGAGGGCATCCGGGAGGAAAAACCGGACGGCAATTGCCAGGTGATCCTCGACGAAACCCGGGCGATTGAAACCGCCCTGAAGGAGGCGACACCGGGATGTTTGGTGGTCATCCTCCCCGAAAGTGTCAAGCGGGCGATCGCGCTGATCGAATCCTGATCCCATATCCGAAAAACCGGGTTTCTGAACTTGAGAAACCCGGTTTCCCCATTCCCCCGACTTCTCTCCAAAGAAAGAGGAAAATGAGCTTAATATTTCTTAAAGTGAAGGGGAGGATCGAGGATTTAATCATATGATTTCGTTGCCAAAGTTACTGCAATTTTTCCGCAATACATTTGCAATTGCCCTGACCGTCGCATTCGTCGCGATTCAGGGATTCGGGATGGCTCCGGCTCACGCCCTTTCCAGGGGCGACAATATGGCGACGCTACAAAATGGCGATCGCATCGCCGCCATCGCCGAGTGTCTCCCCGACGAACTGAGCGACGCCGATTTGAGTCGCGCACTCGGGGAAATGGGAAATGACCAAATGGAGCGGGCATTTAACCTCACCGAAGATCCGGATTTGAGCGAGGCCGAAATCGAATTTCAAAAGTGTTTGAAGCGCAATGGAATTGAGCCTCAAACTCCGGTGGAAACTCAATCCTAAACTCGATTTTAATTTTCAATCCAACTGAATGTGAGATAGCCGTCGAGGTTGTCTCACATTTTGAGTTGGGGATGGATGGCGCCGTGCGCGGGGAATGGGGAATGGGGAATCGGGTGAGGGAAATCAGCAAGAATTGGGGTTTCCAGGTTTCCGGCCCGATTGCAACTGTCATATCAAGTCCGTTTGAATACTTACACAATCGTTCGAGAAAAGGCAATCGGCAAGAGGCAATCGGCAAAAGTTT
>NZ_JAYFER010000535.1:0-6400 GCF_055795065.1 Lyngbya sp. CCY1209 | reverse complement strand
CTCCCGAAGAGGGGTTCATAGGAGAAGCCACCCCCGTCAGTTATACCGTGTCCGACAACGACGGAGCCATTTCCAACGCAGCCAATATTACAGTGACGGTGACGACAGATGCCAATAGCCCCCCTGTAGCTGACGACAACGAAATCAGTCTCGACGAAGGGGGTTCGACACCTCTGGGACTCTCAGCCCCCACGGACCCGGATGGAGATGACCTCACCATCACTGTCGCCGGAGTGCCGAATGTGGGAACCGTTACCAAGGCGGACGGGACGCCGGTGGCCGAGGGGGACGAACTCACCCCCGAGGAATTGGAAGGGTTGATTTATCGGGCGCCGGATGATTTTGACCCGACGGCGGACCCGGGAGAGTTTACTTACACCGTCAGCGACGGGACGGAGACGGTGGAGGGGGGTACCGATATCACCATTACCCAGTCTGAGGTGAACGACCCGCCAGTTGTGGATTTGGACGGGGACGATAGCAGCGGTGTGGCTGGGACGGGTTATGAAACGACATTTATTGAGGGTGGGGAACCGATCGCGATCGCGGATACGGATATCAGTGTCGGCGACCCGGATGATACCATTATCGAAAGTGCCACGGTCACTCTGACGAATCGCCCTGACGGTGAGGCGGAAAGTTTGGGAGTCGCGGGCCCCTTGCCGGACGGCATCACCGCCGGCGAGTACGACCCGACGACGGGGACGATTTCTTTGACGGGTAGTGCTCCCCCGGAAGACTATCAGAGTGCGATCGCCCAGATCGAGTATAATAATACCTCCGACGACCCCGACACGACCCCCCGCACGGTCGAAGTCACGGTGAATGACGGCGAGGGTGACAGCGAGACGGCCACCGCTACCGTCAATATCACCGCCGTCGATCCTCCCCTCGACACCGACGGCGACGGCATCCCGGATACGGAAGATCTCGACGACGACAACGATGCTATTCTGGATGCGGAGGAAGGCGAGGGAGATACCGATGGGGACGGCATTCCCGATCGCATCGATTTCGAGAGCGACAGCGACGGCATCCCCGATTTCCAGGAAAGCGGACTGTCCCCAGAACAAATCGCGGCCCTCGACACCGACGGCGACGGGACGATCGATTTAACTAACGATTTTGGCGATAACGGTTTGGCTGATGCGGTGGAAGTGTTCCCCGAATCGGGGACGACGGACCTGGACGGGGACGGGGTGGCCGACAGTGCGATCGACACGGATGGTGACGGCGTTCCCGACTTCCGAGATCTCGACAGCGACAACGACAGTATCGGCGACGTGGTGGAAGCGGGCGGCACGGATGCGGACGGAGATGGTATCCTCGATGGGGCGGATGTGGATACGGATGGGGATGGATTAGCTGATGCGATCGATCCGGACGATGGTGGCACTCCCCTACCTGTTCCCAATGTGGATGGGGATGGCGTTCCGGACTACCGCGACCTCGACAGCGATAATGACGGCATCAACGATATCGTCGAAAGCGGTTCGGAGGACCCGGAGGGGGATGGCATCGTCACGGGACCGGATACGGACGGGGACGGTATCCCGGACGCGGATGACGGCAATATTGACGGATTCGGCAGCAGTGGCGACGAACCGCCTCTCGACACCGACGGGGACGGAACCGCCGATTATCAGGATCTCGACAGCGACGATGACGGTTTTCAGGATATCGTGGAGGCGGGGTTTGAAGATCCGGATGGGGATGGCCGCATCAATGACGCGGACACTGACAATGATGGCATTCCCGATGTGGTAGACCGCAGCGACGGGTTCGGGGATATCGGTCAACCGGGGGAAATTCCTGACACCGACGGGGACGGCATCCCCGATTTCCGGGAGTTCAACGCGATGCCCGACGCCGAGGATGACAAGACCGGGACGATCGCCGGAGAACCCGTCACCATCGCGGTTCTCGACAACGACAGCGACCCGGATGGGGATGTCCTCAGCATCGACCGTTTCGATGCGGTGTCCGCCAATGAGGGAAGCGTCACCCAGGATGGCGATACCTTGATTTACACTCCCGCCCCCGATTTTAGCGGTACGGATACCTTCAATTACACCGTCACCGACAATAACGGCGGAACGGATACGGCGGCCGTTACCGTGGAGGTTGAGGAGATTTTTGAACAGCCGACTGTTGTTTTTCCGGCTTTTGTCGTGACTGAACCTCCTGTCATCGAACCGGAAGAACCTGTTATCGAACCGGATTTCCGGGATGATAGTCCGGTGCCCTTGGAGGTTTGCTGCGAATGTCCGCCGTCTCCCCAAATTGACCCGATTACTCTCCCGGTTCATCCGATTCTGGATGCGATCGCTTTCCCGGAACTTCCCGATGTGTCGAATGGTGATTCGGAAGGGACGGAAAATGACGATCAGTTAATCGGAAGCGACGAAAACGAGTTTTTTGAAGCTTTCGGGGGCAACGATACCCTCCTTCCCGGCGGCGGGGACGACGAGGCCTTCGGCGGTTCCGGCGACGACCTGATGTTCGACGGGACGGGAAATGACGACCTGAAGGGAGATACGGGCAACGATACGGTGATCGGCGGCCCGAGCGGTTCCGAACCTCTCGGGGAGGATGAGAGCGATAATGATGTCATCTACGGCAACGAGGGCGACGATTTACTGGCTGGAAATCTGGGTCGAGACACCCTCCACGGAGGCGAAGGAAGCGATCGCATACACGGCGGTAAGGACAATGATTGGGTTCTGGGCGAACAGGGGGACGACACTCTCATCGGCGATGAGGGGGACGATACCATCCTCGGCGGGACGACCAATACCACCGTTGAAGATATGGACGGACTGGATTACCTCTGGGGCGGTTCGGGCAATGATTCTATGTTCGGCAACCAGCAGAATGATACTTTGGTGGGTGAGTCCGGTGAGGATGCTCTCCACGGGGGCCGGCAGGACGATCTCCTCTTCGGGGACGAAGGGGACGATACCCTCTATGGCGAGGAGGATAACGATACCCTGATCGGTGGCCCGAGCGGTCCGCAACCTCTGGGCGATACTGGCGATCGCGATCTGTTGTTCGGCGACGAGGGCGATGATTGGCTGGTGGGGAATTTGGGCCGGGATACCCTCCACGGCGGGGACGGAAATGATCGCGCCCACGGGGGCAAAGATAATGACTACATTTTTGGCGAAAAGGGTAATGATACCCTTGTCGGCGAACAGGGTGATGATACCCTCCTCGGCGGGACTAGCAACGACCTCGACCAGGAACCCCGGGATGTCGGCGGACGGGATCTCCTGTTCGGGGGGGCCGGAAATGATGTTATCAATGGCAACGAAGGCGACGATACCCTCGTCGGGGGAGATGATGACGACGAGATGAACGGGGGGCAGGATGATGATATCCTGTTTGGCGATCGCGGAAATGATTTCCTGTTGGGGGATAAAGGCAATGATACCCTCTGCGGTGGGGACGGCAACGATACCCTGCGGGGCGACCATGCTGAGGATGGCAACTCCCCCGCTGTCGGCGCCGAGGGACAGCAGGATCGGATGGCCGGCGGGGCCGGCGATGACCTGATGTATGGGGATGAAGGCCGGGATACCCTCTGCGGTAATGAAGGAAACGATATTCTCCACGGCGGCAAGGACGGCGACAGCCTCAGCGGTTGCGAGGGGGATGACCTGGTGTTGGGTGAGATGGGCGATGATATCTTGTTTGGGGGCGACGGCAATGATACCCTCACGGGTGGGGAAGGGAGCGATCGCTTCGTCCTCGCCGTCAATCCGGGTTTGGACCGGATCACCGATTTTCAGGTGGGTGTCGATTTCATCGCCCTCGAAGGCGGGTTGACTCGGGAACAGGTGCAGATGACTCAAGACGGCGCCGATGTTATTGTCTCTTTCGACGGCCAGCAATTGGCTATTTTTGAGGGGGTCAATTCGGATGCTTTGGAGTTGTCAGGATTCTTGTAATATCGATCCGCAGATTACGCAGATTGACGCAGATTTAATTGACGGGTGATCTGTGGAAGAATTGGGATTAATTGTAGGGGCGAATGGCATTCGCCCTTTCCCGATTCTCGATTCATATCAGATCCGCTTGTTTGACCGCCCTTCCGTGGGGGCAACCTTATAGGGTTGCCATTCATATAGCACGTTGGAGATTGTCACTTTGAACCGCAGATTTTTCGCCCGTCTCATTCTCGGCAGTTTTTCCCTATTTTGGGCCGTCCCGACGATCGCACAAAATGATATCATTCCCGAACCCGATCGCCGCGAAAGTTGCGATCTTTTGGTCTTCGGCAGCGGACTGGCGGGGACGGCGGCGGCTTACGAAGGACTGCTGGAGGGGCGGACGGTTTGCGTGACGGATATCACCGACTGGGTGGGGGGTCAGATTTCCTCCCAGGGGACTGCCGCCCTCGACGAACGGCCGACGCAGCGATCGCTTTTATTTTATCCTCGCGGTTATCTGGAATTGCGCGATCGCATCGAGGAAAAATACGGCATCCTCAACCCCGGCGCCTGCTGGGTGAGTGAATCCTGCTTCCGCCCCGACGACGGCCACGCCATTTTATTGGAAATGTTGCAAGAGGCGGCAAAACGGGGAAATGGTACTTTAAAATGGTTTCCCAATACGGTGCCGAAATCTCTGGAAATTGAGGACCGCCAAATCGTCGGCGCGATCGCCATTCAACACCAACCGGCGCCGGGTACGCCGCCCCTCAACACCGAACCCCTCTCCCGAGTCATCGAGGACGCCTACCGCTTCGAGGACTCGGACCGTTTCGACAAGACGATTATCGAATTTGTCCCCGCCAACTCGGGCCGCCAAGCCGCCGACTGGTACGTTATCGAAGCGACGGAAACCGGGGAAATTATCGGCATGACGAATATTCCCCACCGCCTGGGCATCGACGCCCGCACCCCCCTCGAACCCACCTCCTCCAGCGAAACGGGCGACCCCTATTGTACCCAGGGTTTCACCTACACCTTCGCGATGGAGGCCCTGCCGGGACCCAAACCCCACGAGTTGCCCGCATTTTACGATCGCTATGCCCCCTACTACAGCTATGAGTTGGAACGGCTGGCCAATTTCACCCTGGTTTACACCTACCGCCGCATCCACAGCGAACAGCCCGAGGGTCCCTTTTCCCCCAATCCCCGCCAATGGGATATCATTCCGGGGGACATCTCGATGCAAAACTGGACCTGGGGCAACGATTACCGCCCCGGCACGGCGGAGGACAATGCAATCCTGACGCCCCGACAACTGGCCGCCACGGGGCAGCTAGACCCCGGAGGTTGGATGGGCGGCGTGCGGGTGGAGACGCTGGCAAGGGGGGAAGAGAACGCCGTGGGGTTTTTCTATTGGCTGGTGGAGGGGACCACGGATTCCCAACTGGGGGACGGGTTCAAGGAACCCCACCCGGATCACCGCTTTTTGCAGGGGTTGGACTCGCCGATGGGGACGGTTCACGGACTGTCCAAGTTTCCCTACATGAGGGAAGCGAGGCGGATTATCGGACGCCCGTCTTACGGCCAGCCGGAGGGGTTTACGGTGTGGGAAACGGACATTTCTCGCAATGATTTCGGCAAGGATTTTTACCGGGAAAATTTCTCGTCTCAGGAGTATCGGGAATTGTGGATGGCGTTGGCGGGGTTGGAGTTGCCGGAGATGGTGGCGGAAAATCTGACGCCGGAGGAGATTGGGAGGCGATCGCGATCGACGATTTACCCGGATACGGTGGGGATCGGACATTATGCGATCGACTTTCACCCCTGCATGACGCTGAGTCCCCCGGAAACGCCGGGAAATACGGAACGGGAGGGGGAACGCCTGGGACAGGGGGCGGCGTATCCGTTCCAAATTCCGCTGCGGGCGATGATTCCCCAGGAAATCGACAATTTGTTGGTGGCGGGGAAGAGTATCGCCACCAGCCATATCGCGGCGGCGGCGTATCGGGTGCACTCGTTTGAATGGTCCTCGGGGGCGGCGGCGGGGACGGCGGCGGTTTTTGCGGGCGATCGCGATATTTTTCCCTATGAATTGGTGGATGAGTTGCCGCGGCGGGAACCGCTTTTGGAGGAGTTGCAGTGGATTTTGGAACAAAACAACAATCCGATCGCGTTTCCCAAGACTTCGATTTTTAACAATTCTTGGGAGGAGTGGCAGTAGGGGCGACTATTTTCTGTCATCTTCCTGTCATTTTTCCTGTTTAAAGTGACAGTATCGAGTTCAAGAAGGCAGAATCAAGAGATGACAGAGATTCAAGCGGGAACAACAGTAACAGGAGTGGTCACGGATTTTGCCGATGAGGGCGATGATTTTATATTGGATTGGTCGGGGGGTTCAACTCTTGTCGATCCCGACCCCCTAGATGCGGATGAATTGGGTTTAGCGATCGGGGAAACTGTCAATG
>NZ_JAYFER010000534.1:0-714 GCF_055795065.1 Lyngbya sp. CCY1209 | reverse complement strand
GTGAACCTAAAAAATGCCAAAGGTGCCACCCTAGCCAACTCGGAAGCGACGGGGACTATCGTTGACAACGATTTTCCCGTGCTATCCATCGGCGATGTAAGTTTACCCGAAGGCGACCTAGACCCGATGACGGGAGAGTCCGCGATCGCAAATTTTGAGTTTCCGGTGACTCTCTCCGAACCCACCAGCAAAACGGTGATGGTCAATTATACGATTAAAGGGCGTCAGGCCAATTTGGGAGAAGATTATGATGGACCCGCCAGCGGTACGGTAATATTTGCCCCCAGGGAAACGAAACAAACAATTGCCGTACCGGTGATCGGGGATGAGGTTGTAGAAGCCGATGAAACCTTTGTGATCCAACTCGATGCACCCGTTAATGGCCGATTTAAAAATCCCAAAGATAGGCAGGGGACGGGGACGATACTGAATGATGAATTGCCTCAAGTGACGATTGAAGATGTCAGCATCGAGGAAGGGAACAGCGGCACTCAGGACGCGGTATTTACCGTCAGTATGGATCGCCCGAGCGAGGAGAGGGTAAGGGTCAACTATGCCACGAAAAACGGAACCGCCAAAGCGAACGACTACACCCGCACCCGGGGTCAGCTCACATTTCGGCCGGGGGAAACGACCCAAGAAATTAAAGTGCCCGTCAAAGGCGATCGCAACATAGAGGAAGACGAAACCTTTTTGGTGAACCTAAAAAATGCC
>NZ_JAYFER010000533.1:0-363 GCF_055795065.1 Lyngbya sp. CCY1209 | reverse complement strand
GCAAAGAGGGCGCAAACCTTGCGCCCCTACAGGGTTGAAAATTGAAGCGATCGCACCCTTAAAATTTGGCGATCGCCTCCATTTGACGCATAAAACCCAAACGAGCGATCGCATTTTTGTAGGGGCGTATGGCATACGCCCCGATGTGATATTCCCCCGACGCGAGATGAAAATTGAAGCGATCGCACCCCAAAAATTTGGCGATCGCCTCCATTTGACACATAAAGCATAAACGAGCGATCGCATTTTTGTAGGGGCGTATGGCATAGGCCCCGATTTGATATTTCCCCGACGCGAGATGAAAGAGGGCGCAAAGAGGGCGCAAACCTTGCGCCCCTACAGGGTTGAAAATTGAAGCGATCG
>NZ_JAYFER010000532.1:0-3117 GCF_055795065.1 Lyngbya sp. CCY1209 | reverse complement strand
TATCTCCCCCCTTACTCCCCCCTTTCAAAGGGGGGCTGGGGGGGATGGGGGTTGGGGGGGATGGGGGTTAGGGGGGCCCGTGCATAAACTGCCCAGCTTGCACTATATACATAAGATGGGTACAGGTACAGGATTGAGTTACCGATGAGAAAACCGAGGGTCTGCTCTGTCGCAGTCGCCATCATCGCCGCTTGTCTTTGCAGTGCCGGGGAAGCGGCGGGAACGCCACCAGTGACACAAAAAGAACGCATTGCCCAACAGTCCGACTCGGGTGCGGCGGATGCCAGCTTGCAACGGGCAATAGAACTGTTTCAAGAAGGAACGGCGGAGTCTTTACGGGCTGCCATTCCCTATTTTGAGGAGGCGGCAAGGTTCTATGAACAGGCCGGGAATTCCGCCCAGCAAGCTTTAGCTCAACTGGGTCTGGGTCGAGTCTACGATCTGTTGGCAAAAAAGCAGCGAGCCCTGGAGTATTACGAGCAAGCCTTGCCTTTGTTGCGGGCAGTGGGCGATCGCCCCGGGGAAGCCGTCGCCCTCAACAATATCGGTGGGATCTACGATGCCTGGGGGGAAAAGCGACAGGCTCTGGAATATTACGAACGAGCCTTGCCATTGAGACGGGCGGTGGACGATCGCGGCGGGGAAGCCAGAACCCTCAACAATATCGGTTTGGTTTACGATACCTTGGGGGAAAAGCAGCAAGCCCTGGAGTATTACGAACGAGCCCTACCCTTGTCCCGGGCCGTGGGCGATCGCCGACAAGAAGCCACCACCCTCACCAATATCGGTTTGGTCTACTCTGCCTTGGGGGAAAAGCGGCGGGCTCTGGAGTATTACGAACGGGCCCTGCCCTTGTCCCGAGCCGTGGGCGATCGCCGACAAGAAGCTAGAACCCTCAATAATATCGGTTGGGTCTACGATGCCTTGGGGGAAAACCAGCGGGCTCTGGAGTATTACGAGCAAGCCTTGTCTTTGTTGCAGGCGGTGGGCGATCGCCGACAAGAAGCCACCACCCTCACCAATATCGGTGTGGTCTACTCTGATTTGGGGGAAAACCGGCGGGCTCTGGAGTATTACGAGCGATCCCTGCCCTTGTCCCGGGTAGTGGGCGATCGCTCCGGGGAAGCCCTCACCCTCAATAATATCGGTGCGGTCTACTCAGATTTGGGGGAAAAGCAGACAGCCTTGGAGTATTACGAGCGAGCTTTGCCCTTGTCCCGAGCGGTGGGCGATCGCTCCGGGGAAGCCACCACCCTCGGCAACATTGCTGGGCTCCAACGTTCCCAAGGACAACTCACCGAAGCCCTCGCCAACATGGAACGGGCGATTGGCTTAATTGAAGAACTCCGCAGCCTCGCCCCATCTGGGGAACTCCGCCAAACCTTTTTCTCCACCGTTCAAGACCGTTACCAATTCTACATCGAACTCTTAATGCAACTGCATCAACAAAACCCCCAAAAAGGATATGATGCTCTTGCATTCTACGCCAGTGAACGTTCCCGCGCCCGCAGTCTCATCGAACTCCTCACCGAAGCCGGCGCCGACATCCGCAAAGGGGTTGACCCGGAATTGCTCGAAAAAGAGCGCGACTTACTCCGACAACTCAACGAGGTGGAACGCCGCCGCCACGACTTGGTGAGCGGTAACTACAGCGACGCCGAACTCGATGCCATCAACGAACAATCCCGAACCCTACTCGCCCAACTCGACCAACTCGAAACCCGAATTCGCGCCGTCAGCCCCGCCTACGCCAACCTCCAATATCCCGAACCTTTGACCCTCGAAGGCATTCAAAATCAGGTACTCGACGACGAAACCATCCTGTTGGAATACGCCCTCGGCGAAACGGAAAGCTATCTCTGGCTCGTCACCCAAAATAGCATCACCAGTTACGTCCTTCCTCCCCGAAAAGAAATCGAAACAGCCGTTGAAAATTTCCGGGCGTCCGTCACCTCCGACAACACCGCCGGACTGTCTTCAGGACTCCCCCTGAGCGAAATGATACTTGCCCCCGCCGCCGCCCAACTGGGCAACAAACGTCTATTAATTGTCGGGGATGGAGTCTTGCAATACGTCCCCTTCGTCGCCCTGCCGCTACCCGACTCTCCCGATACTCCCCTACTGGTTCAAAACGAAATTGTCACCCTTTCCTCAGCTTCCACCGTTGCCATTCAACGCCAACAACTCGCCAACCGTTCCCCGGCGGACAAAATCCTGGCGGTTTTGGCCGACCCCGTTTTCGACCCCGACGACCCCCGCATCACCGGAACCCCCCAACTGGCTTCAGCAACCCTCGACGAACTCGCCCTAGAACGCGCCACCCGCAATTTGGGATTAGGAGAAGGGGGAAACTCTTTTCCTCGCCTCAAATTCACTCGCGAAGAAGCCGAAACCATTCTAGCTTTAGTTCCCGAAAATCAACGGTTGCAAGCCCTAGATTTCCAAGCCTCCCGAGAAATAGCCACCGATTCAGATTTAGCACAATATCAAATCATCCACCTCGCCACCCACGGCCTCCTCGACCCCAAAAATCCGGAACTTTCGGGGGTGGTTTTATCCCTATTTGACGAAACCGGAACCCCCCAAAATGGATTCCTGCGCCTCGGGGATATTTTCAACTTGAATTTACCCGCCGAATTAGTCGTGTTGAGCGCCTGTCAGACCGGACTGGGAGAAAATATCAGCGGGGAAGGATTGGTGGGGTTGACTCGGGGTTTCATGTACGCCGGTTCCCGGCGGGTGGTGGTAAGTTTGTGGAGCGTCAACGACGCCTCAACTTCCGAGGTGATGGCGAGATTTTACCAGAAAATGCTCGAAGACGGACTCGATGCCGTTACCGCCTTAAGGGAAGCACAATTAGAAATGTGGAATTCCCAACAGTGGCAGTCTCCCTACTATTGGGCAGCATTTACAATACAGGGAGATTGGCAGTAGGAAATTGGGGCTTTAGTGTAGGGTGGGTTAGGCGGCTGAAACCCATGCTGTGAAAGCCATCTATAAATCCGCCGTAACCCACCGTTTAAGGTGTGTCGGTTCATATTGATAAAATCATGAATTTTGTATTTTGAATTGAAGGGGTGGTGGGTTACGGCGCGGATGAAAAGTTGTGGGTTTTTC
>NZ_JAYFER010000531.1:0-21157 GCF_055795065.1 Lyngbya sp. CCY1209 | reverse complement strand
CATTGACTATGCCTTTAAGAGTTCAGTTTTGGACGGCTTAAGAATCCCCGCGTCTTTAGACCGGGGAGAAGTCAAGAAAATTGGGAAAATCGGTTTCTGTGGGAACAGCACATGGATTCCGACCACATTCAAGCATTCCGAAACCGCACAGAAGGATTGCTGGAAGATTTTGAAATTTTGTTGATGCGGCCCGAGAAACTCCCATCTTAGAAAAGGGGGAGTCGGGAGTCGGTATTAGGGAGTCGAGAAAGAGCGATCGGCCCGAAAGCCGAAAGCTGATACTTGAAAGCTAATTTTTCCCCGTTCCCGACACCGACAGTTAATGCAGGCGGTAACAGTGTTCGAGGTGTTGGCGGAAGGTGTCCGGCGGGGTTCCGACGGCGACCCCCCGATATTTGCCCCAAAAACGCCGAGTCCAGCGTTGCAGGGATGGAAACGATCGCTTTAACCAACCCACGCCCCGGTATTTGCCCGTCGTGACGCGGGGGGGTTGCGGCGATCGCGGGCCGTCGGGCGAACTGTCGTAGTGGATGCCGCGGTAACAGTATTTCATGGGAAGATCCTCCGAATTATTGCAGGTCGTCGGGGTTGGATTGACGACGGGAAGTCGGCGCGACGGAGGAGCCGAGTTCTTCAGTGAGGCGGGAGAACATCGAGGACTGGCGGTGCTGCGATCGCCGGCGAGATCCGCTCATCAACAATCTGGCTTTTTCTTGGGCGTTCATATCGGGATTCCTCAAACGAGTTTTCAGGGTCGAATCTTATTTTTCTGTATCTTAGACTACAGAATTTAATTTGATCATACTCCCTTTGCCAGATTTGTCAGTTAAATCGGGATTAAAATGTCATTAAATTATGACCTTCCCCAGGACTTCGGTTCTCCCTCGGCTTCAGGCCGTGCAGAAATGCAAAAGGGCAACGAGGGTGAATACGCAGCGGCCTAGTGCTGCTGTGGGCTAGAACTGAGAATCCCCGTCTCTTTAGAGCGGGGAGTGTCAAACCTGAGCCGCGCACAGTGCCGCCCCGATCAACCCCACTTTCGGATTCAAGACGATGCGGACGGGGACGCGATCGAGGAGGGGGCTGACGCGGCCTTTGTCTTTGAACGCCTTCATGAAACTTCCGGATTCCATCAGCGGCAGAATTTTGGCGGCGATCCCGCCGGCGACGTACAGTCCGCCGTAGGGCAGTAATTTTAGGGCGAGGTTTCCCGCTTCGGCGCCGTAGGCGTCCACGAACAGTTTCATCGTCTGTTCGCAGAGGTAGTCGCTTTCGGCTAAAGCGGCTGTGGAGACTTCCGCGGCCAGATCGACGGTTTTGTCTTCCCGCCCCATTTCCTGCTTCCAAGTTTGGTAGATTTTGGCGAGGGCTTTCGATTCCTGGGAGACGTCGCGATCGCGCAAAAATTGATAAATGCCGGCGATTCCCATCCCCGATACCACCCGTTCCACGGACACCCGGGTGATGCCGTAGAGTTCCCGCAAATAGCCCAGGAGGTGGAATTCCAATTCCGATCGCGGGGCGAAATCCGTGTGGCCCCCTTCGGTGGAAAATACCTGGTAGCCATCGGCCCGGGGGATGACGAATCCCTGTCCCAAACCGGTGCCCGCCCCGATGACGGCGATGGGGGCGCCCGGGTTGAGTTCTCCCGCCTGGAGGACGTGCAAATCCTCGTCCGACAATCCCACCACGCCGTAACCGATGGCGGCGAAGTCGTTAATTAATTCGATTTTGGAAATCTCCAATTCCCGTTCCAGGCGATCGGCCTGCAGGGACCAACTCAGGTTGGTGAGTTCGCAGGTGTTGTTGACCACGGGTCCGGCGATGCCGAAACAGGCTTTTTCTGGGGGTTGATAGTCGGAAACGGCGTCCGAAGCCTCCTTCAAAAAACGGCGGGCGATCGGCACCAAATCCGGGTAATCCTGGCTGGGATAGGTATTTTCAAATAAGGTTTTGAGGGAAGGAAGGGGGGAATTTTTATCGGTATATTCTGCTTCTACCAAACGTAAAATTGTCTTCGTTCCGCCGATGTCTCCGGCGAGTAAAATTGTCATATTTTAAAGTCTCCGATTCAGAGATTGAAAAGCTCGGGCGATCAAAAAAACGATGGCAGACGATCAAAAATTTTAGATTTTCGATAATTTGACTTTCCCAATTTCATCATACTCCATCGGTCAAGACATCGCCAAATCCCCGGAGTTTGCGAGACTTCGACCCCGGGTTGATAGTCATAAAAAAGCGATCGCCAACGATCTGAATCTATCGTACAGGCGATCGCCCTTTTGTTGTCAACCCTCCCGGGTTAACTTTCAGATGCAAAGGTTCAGTCTAGAACGGCCACTTCCAATTGTTGATTTCGTCCTTATCCCGGCCGTGTTCGTAGGCGTAGGCGACGTTTTCGATGATGGCGTTCCGCATCCGCTCCCGGACGTAAGCCGCGGCCGAGCCCAACTTGGGCACGCGATCGATGACGTCGATGACCAAATTGAAGCGATCGATCTGGTTGTTGATCGCCAACTCCAAGGGGGTATTGATATTCCCCTTTTCCTTGTAACCGCGAACGTGCATATTGTGATGATTCGTGCGGCGGTAAGCCAACTTGTGAATCAGCCAGGGATAGCCGTGGAAGTTGAAGATGACCGGTTTATCCGTCGTGAATAAGCTGTCAAAATCCCAATCTGACAACCCGTGGGGATGTTCGCTCTCGGGTTGCAACTTGAACAGATCGACCACGTTGACAAACCGGATTTTCAACTCGGGAAACTCTTCCCGCATGATGGCGGTGGCCGCCAAAGATTCCTTGGTCGCCACATCGCCGCAGGATGCCATGATCACGTCCGGAATGTCCGGTTCTTTTCCGCAGTCGTCATTGCTGGCCCACTCCCAAATTCCGATGCCTTTGGTGCAGTGCTTGATCGCATCTTCCATATTCAGGAATTGCAGGTGTTTCTGCTTGTCCGCCACGATGACGTTGACGTAATCTTTGCTCCGCAAACAGTGGTCGGCACAGGAGAGCAAGCAGTTGGCATCCGGCGGGAAATACACCCGCACCACGTCGGGGCTCTTGTTCGTCACCAAATCCACATAGCCCGGGTCCTGGTGGCTGAAACCGTTGTGGTCCTGGCGCCAAACCGTGGACGAGAGCAAGATATTGAGGGAAGACACCGGCGCCCGCCAGGACACCTCATTCTTGGAAATTTCCAACCACTTGGCGTGTTGGTTGAACATGGAGTCCACCACATGGGCGAAGGCTTCGTAGGTGTGGAAGAAGCCGTGACCCCCGGTGAGCAAATAGCCTTCCAGCCAGCCCTGCAGGGTGTGTTCGCTCAACATTTCCATTACCCGGCCGTCCTGGGCGAGTTCGCTGCCGTCCAAGTCCTCCGGGAAAAAGTCGCCCAGCCAGGTTTTCTTGCTCACCTCGTAGACCGCATTCAGGCGGTTCGAGGCGGTTTCGTCCGGCCCGAACATCCGGAAGTTGGTCATATTGTTCCGCATCACATCCCGCAGGAAGTTCCCCAGGGGTTTGGTATTTTCGGCCTCGCTGGTGGCGGGGTGGCGGACCTCAACGCCGTAGTGGCGGAAGTCCGGCATATTCAGGTCCTTCCGCAGGACACCGCCGTTGGCAAAGGGGTTGGCGCTCATGCGGCGGACGCCGGTGGGGGCCAGTTCCTTGAGTTCGGGGATGAGCGTTCCATTTTCGTCGAAAAGTTCTTCGACGTGGTAACTCCGCATCCAATCTTCCAGAATTCTCATGTGGCCGGAGTTGCCGATGACGTTGGACATCGGCACTTGGTGCGCCCGCCAGAAGCCCTCGACTTTGTGGCCGTCCACTTCCTTGGGGCCGGTCCACCCCTTCGGAGAACGGAAAACGATCATCGGCCAGTGGGGGCGGGTGGTATCTCCGGTGCTGCGGGCGTGATCTTGGATGGCCCGGATCTCGTTGGTGCAGTGTTCCAGGGTCGCCGCCATTTTTTGGTGGGCCGAGGCGTAGTCTTCATCTTGGTCGCACTCGACAATATAAGGCGTGTAGCCGTAGCCCCGGAACAGGCTCTTGATTTCTTCCTCGGAAATGCGGGCCAAAATGGTGGGGTTGGCGATTTTGTAGCCGTTCAGGTGCAGGATGGGCAGTACCGCACCGTCCCGGACGGGGTTGATGAATTTGTTGGAGTGCCATGCGGTCGCCAGGGGGCCGGTTTCCGCTTCCCCATCACCCACGACGGCCGCGACGATCAGATCGGGGTGGTCGAAGGCCATTCCGTAGGCGTGGGAGAGGCTGTAGCCTAATTCCCCCCCTTCGTGGATGGAGCCGGGGGTTTCCGGGGTGCAGTGGCTGCCGATGCCGCCGGGGAAGGAGAATTGCTTGAAGAATTTCTTCATCCCCTCCTCGTCTTCGCTCTTGTCGGGGTAGACTTCGGAGTAAGTCCCTTCCAGGTAGACGGGAGCCAGGACGCCGGGGGCGCCGTGTCCCGGGCCGGCGACGTAGATCATATTCAGATCGTACTTTTTGATCAGCCGGTTGATGTGAATGTAGAGAAAACTCAAACCGGGACTCGATCCCCAGTGGCCCAAAAGGCGATATTTGATGTGTTCGGGCCGTAGCGGTTCCTTCAATAAGGGGTTGTCCCGCAGGTAGATCATCCCCACGCAGAGATAGTTGCAGGCCCGCCAGTAGGCGTGGATCTTCCGCACATCTTCGTCACTGAGCGGGTTGGCCGTCTCGATCGGTTTTTCGGGTGCTGCTACCATAAATCCTGACCTTTTGTTATCAGTTCATTGGATGAGAGTGGGTAAAGCTCAACGGTATGATTGAGCCGACATTTCCCGATTGAAGGAACTGTCAGTTGTGGCCTTCTGGGGATGCCGATTTGATTTGACCCCTATTAAATGTCAATTTTTGTAAAATTGCAAGTCGTACCGGGAGAGCTTAACGTTTCCTGCGCCTTTTTAATCCGATTTTAACTTTATCTTAATTTTTTGATTCTGTCGGCGCTTCGGGAACCTGTTACCCTAGTTCTGAAATGGGAAGATGCGATCGCTTTGTGATCATTTATACTTTTGAACTCCATTTTTCAATATGACTCTGAAACTATATTTTCTACGCCACGGAGAAACCGTCCAAAGCCGGACGGGCGGTTACTGCGGAAATTTAGATCCGGAATTGACCGAAGAAGGGATGGAAATGGCGCGGGAGTTCGCCGAAACCCATCGAAATCTGCCCTGGGTCGCCGCCTACGTCAGCCCCATGAAGCGGACGATCGCCACCGCGAAACCCCTGTGCGAATCCGTCGGAATTCCGGTGGAAGTGCGGGAGGGTTTGAAGGAAATCGCCTACGGGGAGTGGGAGGGAGAATCGCCGGAAACGGTGAATGAAAAATACCACGATGATTATGTCCGCTGGCTCACCGATCCGGGCTGGAATGCGCCGACGGGGGGCGAAAAAGGGGTGGACGTTGCGCGACGTTCCTATGCGGTACTCCGGGAGATTCAAGAGCAGCATGAAAGCGGCAATGTCCTGGTGGTTTCCCACAAGGCGACGATCCGAATCATGTTGTGTCAGTTGCTCGGAATTGACGTCGGACGGTTCCGCGATCGCCTGTTGATGCCCGTGGGCGGCGTCAGTCTGATCGAAATGGAAGCCCACGGCCCCCTGATGCACGCTTTGGGCGATCGCTCCTATTTGAGCGAACGGTTGCGCTCTCTTGCGGGAACTTAGGCGACGATTGCGATCGTTTCATCGTTTCATCCACAGACCATTTTTGATACAGTAAAAGCGCCATTCTAATCGTGCATCTTCCGAAAGAGAGATAGAACCCCTATAAAGACCCATCCAGTCGAGTTTTTTTATGAAAATCTTGGTCCTCAACGCCGGCTCCAGCTCCCAAAAAAGCTGCCTGTACGATATCACGGGAGATACCCTCCCCGACGATCCCCCCGAACCGATCTGGGAAGCGGCGATCGATTGGGGGGTGTCGGAGGATTTCGGCGAAATGAAGGTGAAAGCCAACGGGGTGAAACGAGAGGTCAAAATCGAATCCGGGAACAAACCGGACGCGATCGCCCAAATGCTGCAAACCCTGACTGAAGGCGAAACCCGGGTGATCGAAAACCTCTCGGACATCGACGGGGTGGGCCACCGGGTCGTCCACGGGGGCACGGACTATTCCGCCGCCACCCGGATCGATTCCGAGGTGAAACAGACCATCAAAGACCTGATTCCCCTGGCTCCCGCCCACAACCCCGGCCATTTGGAGGGTATTGAAGCGATCGAGAAAACCCTGGGAGATATCCCCCAGGTGGCGGTGTTCGACACGGCCTTCCACAGCCAAATGCCCCAATTTGCAGCCGTCTATCCCATCCCCTACGAGTGGTTTGAACGGGGCATCCGCCGCTACGGCTTCCACGGCACCAGCCACAAATATTGCGCCGAGCGCGCGGCTCGACTGATGGGGAAACCGTTAAAGTCCCTGCGTTTAATTACTTGTCACCTGGGCAACGGCTGTTCCCTGGTGGCGGTGAGGGACGGCATCAGCATCAATACCACGATGGGATTCACCCCCCTGGAAGGGCTGATGATGGGAAGCCGCAGCGGTTCCATCGACCCGGCAATTTTGATATTTTTGATGCGGGAACACGGGTTGGACAGCGATCGCCTCAACCAAATGCTCAACAAGGAATCCGGCCTCAAAGGAATTACCGGCGTCTCCGGGGATATGCGCTACATCCGGGAGGAGATGGCCAAGGGGAACGAACGGGCGAAACTCGCTTTCGAGATGTTCATTTACCGCCTCAAAACCGCGATCGGCGCCATGTTGGCCAGCCTCGGCGGGGTGGACGGTCTGGTATTTACGGCGGGAATTGGGGAACACGCGGCGGGGGTGAGGGAAGCCACCTGTGCCGGATTTGAGTTTCTGGGATTGCAGTTGGACGGCCAGAAAAATAACGCCACCCACGGAGACGGGGAGATTTCGACGCCGGGCTCGAAGGTGCGGGTTTTTGTCATCCACACCGAGGAAGATTGGGCGATCGCATCGGAGTGTTGGCAGTTGCTCAAGTCGTGATTTGATGTGAGATAGTGAGCTCATCCCGTCGCAGATGCGATGTGAATACTCATATCAAATCCGATTAAATACTCAAACATCGGGCAACCCGAGACGGTTGCCCCTACGGGAAGCTAGGGGGCGATCGATTGGCGGTCAAACAAACGGATTTGATATCATATCAAATCTGATTAAATGCCCGGAAAAAGCCGGTTGGATATCCACACCGCTTGGGAATCAATTCCCAAGCTAATAGCCAAAATCCTCTCAAGAGGATTGGGGAGGTTGAAGGAGGGGATAGCCGGAGCTGATATAGCAACGGACAAGGTGGTTATATCAAATCCGATTAAATGCCCGGAAAAAGCCGGTTGGATATTAAGACCGCTTGGGAATCAATTCCAAAGCTCATAGCTCAAATCCTCTCAAGAGGATTGGGGAGGTTGAAGGAGGGGATAACCGGAGCTGATATAGCAACGGACAAGGTGGTTATATCAAATCCGGTTGAATGCCTGGAACAAAATGGGTTGGATATCCACACCGCTTGGGAATCAATTCCCAAGCTAATAGCAAAAATCCTCTCAAGAGGATTGGGGAGGTTGAAGGAGGGGATAGCCGGAGCTGATATTAGGACACTACTATGTCCAACCGAGTCCACTTGAGTGGACTTTTGCTATGAGCCTTGAAATTCATTTCAAGGCGGGTCTAAAATTAGGCGATCTGTCCTAACCGCTCTGACGGTTGCTATATCACTTACTTAGGGGTGGGCTTTCATACCAAGGAAGACAAGAAACTTATAAATTTTATTGCATACGGCCCTAAAAAATATAATACAACCAACATAACTCCATTGGCAAAAATAAAAGCTTTACCCGTGCTTTCATGAGCCGCGATCGCACAGTGGGAAAAGTGGGAAAAGTGGGTTGAATTTTAATTCAAAATAGCGACACAAAAACGGGGTGAGTACAACCCACCCCGATCGCACTTCTTAAGTTTATAAATTATTGTCCGTCAGCCGCACGAGTCAGCATGGTTTCGTGGAGGTGATCATCGTGGTGGCGGGTTTCGGCCAGCAGTTCCCGGGCCTGTTCCCCCGCACCCTCGGCGCGATCGCTCTCATCCGAGGCGCGAGTCAGCATGGTTTCGTGGAGGTGTTCGTCGTGGTGGCGGTGCTTGGCCAATTGCTCCCGGGCTTGTTCTTCTAAACTCATGATCGAAATCTCCGAATTGTTAAAAAACTCTTTAATTTCATTGTGGCACAATTTTTCCAAAAATGTAGCCAAATTGACAGATTTTTTGCAAATTAGGTACATATACGGATAAAGTGACGCGAAAAAGCCGGGGTCACTCGCCCCGGCTTCACAATTCTTGACAATGCTTTAATTTAGCTCTAGCTCATCCGAACCAGCGAATCCTGTGCTAAAAAGTGGTCGAGATGGTAGGCGCGTTCTTCCGTTTTGAGCAGAATCTGCTCGTACAGGTGGCGGGTGCCGCGATCGCCGAGACTTTCCGCCTGTGCGGCCTGACGGCGCAACACGTTGATAATCGACTGTTCGGCGGCCAGGTCGTGTTCAACCATCTGACGGCAACCATAAACCCCGTCCGGTTCCGGGGTGAAGCAGCACAGTTCGGCCAATTTGGCGAAACTGGCCGCGGGAATGCCGCCCAAACCGTTCAGGCGTTCGCCGAGGTCGTGGACGTGACCCTCGGCTTCCCCGTAGCTCTCCTGGAAAAATTCGTGCAGGGAGTAGAATTCCGCTCCCTCGACAACGAAATGGTGCTTCTGATATTGCAGATAAAGGGCCTGAAAGCTGGCAAGCAGGAGGTTCATGCCCTCGCAAATGGGGGCGGTGACAGACTGCTCTAACAGAACCGGATTATCGGCAAGGTGTCCGAAGGGACGGACAGGACTGGCAACTTCAGTCATCGGTATTCTCCTTTTAACGAGCAGTTTGATTGCCACTGCCCTCAGTGTAGAAACGACCGATCGCCCTGTCAACCGGACTTTTGAGGGTTGGCCCACCGTGTTGGCAGCAATTGCGATCTATAAATTTTTGTGAAGGAACCTGTTGAGAATATTTTTCACTTGTACTATCCTGTGAAGTGTTGACTTTCCCGGGGCGGTTGCGATCGCCGGGAGAAGTCCTCGGGTCAATTTAGTGAAAATCTCTGGCATTTAGGAAAAGTGATGAATTCATCAGAATTAGATCCCCAGTCCGGCGAGATCGTGGAGGTAGCCTGGTCGGAACGATGGCAAGTGTACCGGCGCTTGCAGGAGTTGGAGATCCCCTGCTGGTGCGAAGTGGATCGGCCCCTGCGGGTGAAAATCGACAGCACGACAGAAGCCATCCAACTGGCGAGTATTTTGAGGCGGTTGAGCGCGTCTCCCCGAGAACTGACCCTGTCCCTGGAACGGTGCTGGAACCGCAGCTAATCAATAACCCGAAATAATTGACGACCAACTGACAACGAGCAACCCAAATTATGTCCAAGTTTAACAAGCAAGTTTCCGAATTCATCCTCGACGGCCGGGTATTGCAGGTGTTTTATAAGGGTTCTCGCCCCAAAGTGCTGCAACTGATGGCGGATTCGGGATTGTATACGATGAAATTGTCGAAGGATCTGCGATCGCAGGCCGAACGCATTTTGACTCCGGGGGCGGAAGTCCGGGTGGGGGGCGAAAAAACCCTGAATTTCAAAAAAGGCACGATCAAGCTGAAGGCTTACGAAATCTATCCTTTGGGGGAGACGCCGGAAATTCCCGCACCGCCTCCCCGTTCCGAGGATCAGAAGTGTCAAAAACCCGCCAAAATTTTGATCTGCCAGAAGTCCGACTGCTGCAAGCGGGGGGCGCGGGCGGTTTGTGAGGCACTGGAGGCGCAACTGTGCGATCGCGGACTGGAAGGGCAGGTTAAAATTCAAAAAACGGGTTGCCTGAAAAAGTGCAAACTCGGCCCGAATCTGGTTGTGATGCCGGACAAAGCCCGCTACACTCGGGTGAGGCCGGAAGATATTTCCGAGGTGATCGAGAAACATTTGATTTCGGCCCGAGAAGACAGGCCCGATGCCGGTGCTACCGAAAGAATGATGGAGGAATCTTTGCGTTGACTGAGGCGAGAAATGTTTTGGGAAGTCCCCTGGAAATTTGCTGCACGTCTCCGATGACGGGTTTTTATCGGGATGGGAGTTGCAACACCGGGGGCGGCGACATGGGGGCGCACGTCGTCTGCGCCCAGATGACGGAGGAGTTTTTGGCGTTCACCCGTGCGCGGGGAAACGACCTGAGTACGCCCGTGCCGGCGTTTAATTTTCCGGGACTCAAACCGGGCGATCGCTGGTGTTTGTGCGCCCTGAGATGGAAAGAAGCATTGGATGCCGGGATGGCGCCGCCGGTGGTCCTCGAATCCACCCACGCCTCGGCATTGGAATATGTTTCCCTGAACGAGTTGAAATCCCAGGCGATCGAAGCGAGTTGAAGGAGTCGGGAAAGTGAAAAGTGAAAAGTGAAAAGTGAAAAGTAGGGGCGACTGTCATTCGCCCTCCCCGCATTCCCTCAATTATCAATTATCAATTATCAATTATCAATTATTCCCCCATGTCCTACGGTGATTTTAGTTTGGCTAAAGCCAAGGGAGAATTCGGCCTGACGACGGTTGAGACGAGGGGTGTTTTTGCCGAATTTCCCGAATTGCCCGCGAGTCCTTTGCTGGCGGAAACCCTCGACTATCAACTGCCGATCGCCCTGGCAAGCAACAGCGAAAAAGCCCGATCCGAATTGATTATCGCCCCCATCCTGGTCGATCTGCGCCGGCAACTCGACGACAAAATCAGTTTATTTTCCGGGGTCGATTTTACCGTCGATGCGACGAGGGGGTTGAACGGTATCTGCGATTTTATTATTTGCAAATCTCCGGAAATTCTGATGTTGACGGCTCCGGTCATTACGATTGTGGAAGCCAAAAAAGAGAATATCAACGCCGGGTTGGGTCAGTGCGTGGTGGCGATGGTTGCAGCCCAAATTTTCAACCAAAAATCCGAAACGGAAATTGACACGATTTATGGCGCGGTGACGACGGGCAGCATTTGGCAGTTCCTCAAATTGGAAGGACAGACGTTGAGCGTCGATTTGAGCGAATATTATTTGAATGATGTCGGTAAAATTCTCGGTATTTTGGCGGGTTTTGTTTCTCAAGGAAATGGGCGAAAGGGCTCGGCATAGGAGGGGACATCCGGCGCGATGCCGACGTCCCCCGGAGTGGGAGCGATCGCCAGGTTTGAGAAAAGAATGAGACAATGGGTAGAATCTGCTCGTTCCTTCTCGGAAATGCTCTACTGTTGCAACCCAAGTTGCCCCAATCCGTTCAATCCCGACAATCAACGATTCTGCCAAAGCTGCGGCGCGGCGATTTTGCTGCCGCTGTTCCGCAACCGCTATCGGGTGATCCGCCAGTTGGGGGAAGGGGGGTTCAGCCGCACCTACGAGGCGAAGGACGTGGATCGGATGGACGATCCCTGCGTGATCAAGCAATTTCTGCCCCAGGTTCAGGGGACGGCGGCGCGGCAGAAGGCGACGGAATTGTTCAAACAGGAGGCCAACCGGCTGTACGAGTTGGGGGAACATCCGCAAATCCCCCGGCTGATCGCCTATTTTGAACAGGATCGGCGGCTGTATTTGGTGCAGGAATACATCGAGGGGGAGACGCTGCTGCAGGAGTTGCGGCGGGGCGGGCCGTTCGGGGCGGATAAAATTCACGAAATTTTGGCGGAATTGCTGCCGGTTTTGCAAATTATCCACGATCGCAATATTATCCACCGGGATATCAAGCCGGAAAATATCATGCGGCGGCGCCGGGACAATCAGTTGATGTTGATCGATTTCGGGGTGTCGAAGCAGGTGACGGGGACCACCACCGTTGGACAGGCAACGAGCGTGGGGACGCCGGGATATGTGCCGATGGAACAGTTGCGGGGCCAGGTGTACCCGGCCAGCGACCTGTACAGTTTGGGAGTGACGTGCCTGCGGTTGCTGACGGGGTGCCTGCCCGAGGAAAGTGGCCGGGATGCCCTCTACGACGCGATGGAGGGGCGCTGGATGTGGCGATCGCATCTACAGCCGAACGTCTCGATGCCGCCCCAGTTGGGGGTGATTTTGGACCGCCTGACCCAGGATTTAGTGCGCGATCGCTACCAGTCCGCCGAGGAGGTGTTGCAAACCCTGAGAGGGGCCAGCAGCCGGGGTCAACCCGCCCCGATACCGCCCCCCACCCCCGTGCGGACGGTCTACAAACCGCCCCGAGCGACTCCCAAACCCCCGGCGATCGTGCCGCCGGTTCCGACACCCGTCGTCCCCCCCAAAGCCCCGGCCCAACCCAGAAATCCCTACAGCAAATTGCAGGATCTCCTCAAGGCGGGAAAGTGGCGGGAGGCGGATGCGGAAACCTCCCGGTTGATGCTGCAAATTGTAGGGCGCAGCGGGGACAGTTGGCTGACGGTGAGCCAGGTGGAAACGTTTCCTTGTGAGGAATTGCGACAAATTGATCGCCTCTGGGACCGGGCGAGTCGGGGCCGGTTCGGCTTTGGGGTTCAGAGGCGGATCTGGCAGCAGGTGGACCGGGACGTGGGGGAGTTCGGGGAGCGGGTCGGGTGGTGCGATCGCGGGGATGCCGACGAGATCCGCTGGCGGGATTATGACGGGCTCTTATTTTCTTTGAAAGCGCCCCAGGGCCACTTGCCGGGGTTGAGCGTCATGGTGGGTCGGGAGTGGGACCGATCGCTGTGGCTGTTGCGCCATTTATTTTTGAGTGTCGAAGCCTGTGGGTTATAATCGAGCCAGGATTTTAAAATCTTCGTGGAAACCTGCAATTTGAGCCGATCAACTCAGCTCGAATGGGAAACGAGAAAGCGTTTGGTTCGCCATTTATAGTTCCCTTGCGTCTGCTATATTCCAACCCAGAAACCTAACGGGAGATGCCAATGTCTGAAAATCCTCCTCAACCCACTTCCTCAGAAGGCGTTAGCAAAAAAATTCAAGAGGCTGTCAGGCAGCTTTATCAGCAGGCGAACACTTATATCGCCGAGAATAAATTGGAGGAGGCGATCGCTTGTTACCGGAAATCGATCGCCCTGGTTCCCGCCTTGGGAGATGCCTATCAGAAGTGGGGCAATTTGTTGGTGAAAACGGGTCAGTTGGAGGCGGCGATCGCGACGTACCAGCAGGCGATCAAACTGAGTCCGGAGGATTCTTGGTCTTGCAACAGTTTGGGCGGAATTTTTATTAAACTCGAACGCTGGGAAGAGGCGGTTCCAGTCTGCCAGCAGGCGATCCGACTCGACCCCAATTCTTTCTGGGATTACAACAATTTGGGGCTGGCGCTGACCAAGTTGGAGCGGTGGGAAGAGGCCGTCGAAGCCTACGAAAAAGCCGCCGACATCAACTCCGGCTTTTTCTGGACTTACAATAACTGGGGCGACGCTTTGATGGCGCTCGAACGCTGGGAAGAGGCGGTCCCGGTTTACCGGAAGGCGATCAAAATTGACCCGAATTTCGTCTGGGCTCACACGAATTTGGGGGACGCACTACGGCATTTGAAGCGCTGGAAAGAGGCGGTTCCGGTCTATCAAAAATCCTGCCAACTGAACCCGAACTTTTTCTGGTCCCACAGCAATTTGGGCGATATTTTGTTCGGGTTGAAGCGATATAAAGAGGCGATTCCGGTTTACCAGCAGGCGGTCAAAATTCAGCCTGATTCGCCGCAGACGCACTACAAGTTGGCGAAAGTGTTGATGAAGGCTCAGAAATTCGAGGATGCGATCGCCAGTTTTGAACGGGTGTTGGAACTGAAGCCGGACTTCCATGAAGCCAGCCAAAAATTGCAGGATGCCCAAAACCAGTTACAACAAGTTCAATATCAGAAAAAACGAGAGAACTCGCCCATCGAACCCGTCGATTGGATGAAGTATTATCCCAAGATGGGAAATTCGGTTTCTTACATGATGGCGAAACCGACTCCCGCCCAAAAAGACCCCAAAACGGGGGAGTGGACGTTTCCGATTCCGCCCCGGCCGCTGATGTTCGTGTTCGCCGATCAGGGGGAGGAATACTATCTCAATTCTGGCAAAATTCAGATTCGCCTGATGCTCGATTCGCTACAAAAAGCCAAGTTTTCTTTGGGTTCGGGCAGTCGGATTTTGGATTTTGGATGCGCGTCGGGGCGGATGATCCGGTTTTTGAGCGATCGCGCCGAAGCCTGGGAAATTTGGGGCGCGGATATCAGCGCCGACTGTATTTTTTGGTGCAAGGAATATATGAGCCCGCCCTTCCATTTTTTGACCTGCACCACCCACCCCCATCTGCCCTTTGAAGACCGGTATTTCGACCTGATTTATGCGGGTTCGGTGTTCACCCACATTGACGATCTGGCGGACGCTTGGCGGTTGGAACTGCGGCGAATTCTCAAACCCGGTGGAATGGCTTACATCACCATTCAAGAGCGGCATATCATCAATCTCATTAAAGGATTTAAAGAGCAGTGGTTGGCGAACAATAATATCTGGCCCCTGGGCAAAAAAACGGAGTGTCTGCGGAAGTACGAAGAGTACAGCAATTCTGATTTTGCCATGTTTACTTTGGGGCGGGATACGCGATCGCTCGTTTTCTACGACCTCGATTATTTCTGCGACATGGTGCAGCCCTTTTTCAAAGTGGTCGAAGTTCGCAAAGAAGCCTATTACTGGCAGACGGCTCTTTTGCTGGAGCGACAGTAAAAGGAATGGCTAGAGTCTTGTAGGGTGTGTTCCCCATTCTACCCCGAAGATTGGCTCAATTGCCCCGTCGATCTGATCGCGGAAACTGCCCTCCGTACAGAACTGAAACCTTATATCGAAGCGGAAAATATTTGAGTGTAAAATAAAGGCGACACCAAACCGGTCAAAAAATCATGGAAACCATCAAAACCAAAATCTCCGTCGGAAGCGATCGCCATCTGTCGCTCCAACTCCCCCAAGACTTACCCCCCGGCGATTACGAAGTGCTGGTGGTTCTTTCACCTAAAACCACACAAAAACCCGAAAAAAAGTATCCTCTGCTCGGCTTGCCGATCGCTCTGGACGATGACTTTGACGAACCCATGCCGGAACTGTGGGAGGCATTAGAAGAATGATCCTCTTAGACACCCACGCTTGGTTGTGGTTACTTCACGATCCGGAACAATTATCTCCCGCCGCCCGAGAAGCGATCGCCCAGGAAGAAAACCAAAATGGAATTTTAATTTCTAGTATTTCCGTTTGGGAAGTGGCGGTCAAACATAGCATCAATAAATTGCAACTCCCCTTGCCAATAGATGCTTGGTTTGAATTGGCTCGACAACAACCCGGGACAATTATCGAACCCCTCTCGCCATTGGATGCCATCAATAGCACCACCTTACCCGGTGAATTTCATAAAGATCCGGCCGATCGCATCCTGGTGGCGATCGCCCGACGATACGACATATTGATCGTCAGCCGCGATGAAAAAATCCGGAATTATCCCCACGTCAAAACGATCTGGTAATCCAATAATGCACGGGATTCATTCAACTTTACTGTTCCGCCATGCGATCGAGGCGTTCCCGAATGGAGAGGTTGAGAAGCGATCGCAAAAACAGCACGATTCCCACCCCGGAAACCGCCAGCACGAAAACACCCCACCCCGTTTCTCCGGCGACGAGCAACACCACCCCGGAAAGCAACGTAAACCCTGCCCAGCAGGCGTGAATGAGGGCTTTGATGGCGAAATTGATCCGTCTCAGGGCGCGATCGCTCTCGATGGAACGCACCCGAAATTTTAATTCCCCCTCCTCGATGCGCTGTTCCAACCGCCGGATCACAACCTCCGCCCGACTCGGCTGTCGCAACTTGTATTGCACGAATTCCCGCGCCTGTTTCGTCAATTCCCCCACCAAAGATCCCCGATCTTGCTTGGCGATGGTAAGACTTTTGATAAACGGTTGGGCGGAATCGACCAAATTATATTGGGGGTCGAGGGTGCGGGCCACGCCGTCGAGAGTCGTGAGAGATTTGAGGATAAATGTCATCTCGGCGGGCAGGCGAAAGGGCTGCTGTTCAAACATGATATAAACTTCATCTTTGATGACGTTGAAGGCTTGGAAGTCGATGGGTTTTTCCGTGAATTCATCCAACACGAACCGCAGCAGCCGCTTCACGGGGGTCATGTCGGGCATGGGTTCCACCAAACCGATGTCCACCAAGGTATCGAGCACCACGTCCGCGTCCTTCCGCAGGACGGCAAAAAAGGTGCGGATCATCTGATCTTTCGCCAGGGGTTTGACTTCGGCCATCATGCCAAAATCATAAAAAATTAGACTGCCGTCGGAGTTGACGGCGATGTTGCCGGGATGGGGGTCAGCCTGAAAAAAACCGTCCTGTAAAATCTGTTTGAGGTAGCAACAGATCCCCAACTGGTTGATCCGCTTGATGTCGATGCCGCAGGCTTGCAGGGTCTTGCGATCGTCAACTTTGATGCCCGGTAAATATTCCAAGGTTAAGACTTTGTGGGTGCTGTATTCCCAGTAAACTGTGGGGACGACGATGCCGGGATAACTTTTGAAATTCTCTCGGAATCTATCGGCGTTTTTTCCCTCTTTGATATAGTCGATTTCTTGGTATAAAATTAAGAAGAATTCGTTGTAGATGGCGTCGAGGTCGTAGAGTCGCGCCCAACTGAAACAGCGCTGGCAAAAGCGGATCACCCGGCGGACGGCCTGCATATCCAGGTCGAAGAGTTCTTTGAGTCCCGGACGCTGCACTTTGACGATCACCTGTTCCCCGGTGTGCAATTTTGCCCGGTGTACCTGCCCGAGGCTGGCGGCGGCGAGGGGGCGTTCGTTGAAGTCGCGGTAGAGGCTGAAGAGGGAATTTCCGAGTTCCGACTCGATGATGGCGACGGCGCGATCGGCGCTGAAAGAGGGGACTTTATCTTGGAGTTTTTCCAACTCTTCGACGTATTCCAAAGGTAAGATATCGGCGCGGGTGGAGAGGGCCTGTCCGAATTTGATGAACGTCGGGCCGAGGTCGAGGAGGGTTTGGACTAGCCACTTCGCCCGCCGTCGTTTGGTGGTGGGTGTATTATCTCCAAGGGTGCGATCGCGCCACAAGAAAAACATGAACTTCCCGGCGGCAGAGAAAACGTCGATCTGTCGGGTCAGCGGGGAGTATTTCGTTCGCTGCCAGCGGAGGGGTTTCGGTGATTTCCGGGTGAGCATTCGGGGATTTCAGGTCATCGGCCCATTTGAAAAGGGTTATCGCAATCGATCGCGGGTCGGGTGAGGTGATCGTCGGCAATCCTTGTGTCTGATTCGATACTATCACGGATGGCGTCAAGGTTCGACAGTGGCGGGGGTGCCGATCGCGATCGGGTCGCCGGTCAGGAGGCGATCGCTCTGATATCGCAGGTATCGCGCTGGTGTTTTAACAAATTGAGGAAGCCCCGAAAACTCCAAAACCTCGATTTTAAGGGGGTTTGAGTTCTGCCGACTCCCTAATACCGATTCTCGAGGACCGCGCGCAGCGCTATACCCATCAACCCGCCGTTCTCCCAATCCGAGCACTAGCCGGAGCCCGGATGTCAATTGTCCGGCCCCCAAACCCCCAATCCTGGGGGCTTCAAGCGGATCGAATTTTCACAAAACGATCGGGCGAGAAAATCAATTTCATTGCGAATTGATAAAATTTTCGTGCCGAGGGTGGTGCGATCGCGTTTATTTTGACCGGAAACAAAGGGTTTAAAATTGAAAATTATTGCCCCATCATTTTTATCAATAACTCCTCAAAAGTAGGGGAAATTAAACCCGAAATTGACATTTTCCACTGAAAAGGGCTGTTAAGATGGGGAAAGACACAACCCGACCCGAACAATGGGAACGCCTTCACCCAACTTCGCCTTCCTCCAAGAACACGATCCCCAACTGGTGCGGCTGGCGACCGTGGCGGAATCTTACTTTAACGAAGATCCCGTCACCTGCCTGATGAAATTGCGGCAGTTCGGCGAACTCCTCGCCCAACTCACCGCCGCCAACGTGGGGCTATACGCCGACCCCTCCGAATCCCAACTCGTCCTGCTGCGGCGACTCGCCGAAAATCACCTGATCTCCGGCGACGTGAAACGCCTGTTTCACGAACTGCGAAAGGCCGGAAACGACGCCACCCACCATCTGGCCGGCGACCACCGCACCGCTTTGAGTCACCTCAAATATGCCCGAGAATTGGGGATTTGGTTTCACCGAACTTTTGCCCAATCCAAACACTTCAAAGCCGGGGCGTTCATTCCCCCCCCCGACCCCGTTTCCAAAACCGAGGCGTTGCAGGAAGAGTTGGAACGGTTGCGAACCGAAGCCGCCCGCCACCTCACCGAAGCGGAACTCGCCACCGCCAGGGTCCGGCAGGAAGAAGAATTGCGGCAGATTGCCGAAGAACTCCTCGAAGAAGTGGAGGCGGAGGCCCGAGAAACGACCCGGCGCCTGGAACAGTTGCAGGCCAGCAACGCCGCCGAATCCACCCGGCGGGTTCGACAGACTGCGGAAACGGCCCGGGAGGCGGAAACCCAAATCAATCTCGACGAACCGGAAACGCGGCGGTTGATTGACGCCCAACTGCGGGCGGCGGGGTGGACGGCGGATTCGGAAACGCTCACCTACGGCAAGGGGACCCGTCCCCGGAAAGGGCAAAATTTGGCGATCGCGGAATGGCCCACGGCGGGGGGACGGGCGGATTATGTGCTGTTCGTCGGTCCCGAAGCGGTGGGGGTGGTGGAAGCCAAACGGCAAATTCGAGACGTTTCCGCCAGCATCGACCAGGCGAAACGGTACAGTCGCGACTATCAAAAAAAGGCGATGAAATTGTGCCGGACGTGGCGGGGGATTATAAAATTCCCTTCGTTTTCGCGACCAACGGGCGGGAGTATCTGGGACAGTTGCGGACCCAAAGCGGCATCTGGTTTTGTGACCTCCGCAAACCCGACAACCTGCGGCATCCCCTGATTGGCTGGTACAGTCCGGAGGGGTTGAAACAGTTGTTGTCTCGGGATGCGGAACGGGCTCACGCCCAGCTCGAACGGGAAGAGTTCAACTACAATATCGACCTGCGGGATTATCAAATTCGAGCCATCCGTGCGGCGGAAAATGCCCTGGCGGACAATGGCTCGGAAATTCTGTTGGCGATGGCGACGGGGACGGGAAAAACGAAAACCAGCATCGTTTTGGTGTATCGGTTGTTGAAGTCGAAGCGATTTCGGCGGGTGCTGTTTTTGGTCGATCGCACCCCATTGGGGGAACAGGCGGCTAATGCGTTCAAGGAAACCCGTTTGGAAAATTTGCAGACCTTCAGCGAGATTTTTGAAATTCGGGAGTTGGAGGAAAAAGACATCCACACGGAAACCAAGTTAAATATCGATACGGTTCAGAGTTTTGTCCGGCGGCTGTTTTATGCCGAGGATGAAAGCCGGATTCCGACGGTGGACGAGTACGACTGTATTATCGTCGATGAATGTCACCGGGGCTATTTGCTGGACAAGGAATTGAGCGAAACGGAATTGGAGTTCAGAAACCAGGACGACTATATTTCCAAATATCGCCGGGTTCTGGAATATTTCGACGCGGTAAAAATCGGCCTGACGGCGACTCCGGCCCTCCACACCACCCAAATTTTTGGCGATCCGGTGTTTACTTACAGCTACCGGGAAGCGGTGATCGACGGGTGGCTGATCGACCACGAACCCCCCGTTCAAATCGGGACGGAATTGGCGGAAACAGGGATGGTTTGGCAGCCGGGGGAAGAGATGGAATATTTCGACCCGAAAACGGGAACCGTCGATTTGGTACACGCCCCGGATGAGGTGAAAATTGAGGTGGAACAGTTTAACCGCCGGGTGATTACGGAGGCGTTTAATCGGGTGGTTTGTGAAGAATTGGTCAACTATATCGACCCGACATTTCCGGAAAAAACGTTGATATTTTGCGCCAACGACAGACACGCGGATTTGGTGGTTGACTTGCTGAAGTTGGCGTTGCGGGAGAAGTATGGCAGCGTGGATGATGATGAGGTCAAAAAGGTGACGGGGAGCGTCGATCGCCCCCGAGAACTGATCCGGCGGTACAAAAACGAAGCCAGTCCCAAAATTGCGGTGACGGTGGATTTGCTGACGACGGGAATCGACGTTCCGGCGATTTGCAATTTGGTGTTTTTACGGCGGGTGAATTCGCGGATATTATACGAACAGATGATCGGGCGGGCGACCCGCCGCTGTGACGAGATCGGAAAGACGGTATTTCGGATCTTCGATGCGGTGGGATTGTACGAGGGCATCAGTCCGGTTTCGACGATGAAACCCGTTGTCAAAAATCCCAATATTACGTTTTCCCAATTGGTTGATGAATTGGGGTCGGTGGACGATGCGAGGGCGTTGCCGGAGATCGTCGATCAACTGTTGGCGAAATTGCAGCGGAAACGCCGGAATTTGGACGATCGCAGCCGGGAACAGGTGGAGGCGATCGCGGGTTGTTCGACTGAGGAAATGGTGGATTATATCAAGAATAATTCGGCCGCAGATGTGGTACAATGGTTCGCGGACAAACGGGCGATCGCGGAAATTTTGGATCGGCGGGACGGCGGCAGTCAACCCCTGCTGATTTCCCGACACGGCGATCGCGTCGTCCGGGTTGAGAGGGGCTACGGGAAGGGCGAGAAACCGGAAGACTATCTGGAGAGTTTCCGCGATTTCTTGAATGAGAATATCAACCAAATTCCGGCGTTGTTGGTGATAGTTCAGCGGCCCCGGGACTTGACCCGGGAACAGTTGAAAGAGGTGGCATTATTGTTGGGTAATGCCGGATATACCGAATCGAATTTGCAAACCGCATGGCGGGAAACCACCAACCAGGATATCGCCGCTTCTATCATCGGATTTATCCGTCAGGCGACGTTGGGGGATGCGTTAATTCCCTATAAAGAACGGGTCGATCGCGCGATCGCAACAGTTCTGGCGTCCCGCCGGTGGACGGACTCGCAGCGGAAATGGTTGGAACGGATCGGGAAGCAGTTAAAATCGGAAACGGTGGTGGATAGGCTGG
>NZ_JAYFER010000530.1:0-200 GCF_055795065.1 Lyngbya sp. CCY1209 | reverse complement strand
TAATCGTCTAAAGTCACCGTAAATTGAGCCGTTCCGTCCGCTTCGCCGACTTCGACCCCGGAAATGTCGATTTGGGGAAGTTCCGGTGCCGACCAATCATCATCAAGAATGGTAGCCGTCCCTCGTTCGCTTCCCAATTCCCCATTCTCCGGGTCACTCAACACCACCTCGAAGGTTTCATCCCCTTCGACTTGGGTATC
>NZ_JAYFER010000529.1:0-268 GCF_055795065.1 Lyngbya sp. CCY1209 | reverse complement strand
CGTTCGCTTCCCAATTCCCCATTCTCCGGGTCACTCAACACCACCTCGAAGGTTTCATCCCCTTCGACTTGGGTATCATCCCACAGGCTGACATCGATGGTTTTTTGAATTTCCCAAGGTGAAAATACCAGTTCTCCGCTCGTCGAGGAATAGTCGGACCCACTGCTGGCCGTGCCCCCGACGGTGGTGTAGCTCACCGATACCGTCTCGCTGCTGTAATCGTCTAAAGTCACCGTAAATTGAGCCGTTCCGTCCGCTTCGCCGACTT
>NZ_JAYFER010000528.1:0-222 GCF_055795065.1 Lyngbya sp. CCY1209 | reverse complement strand
TGTAGGGTGTAGGGTGTAGGGGCGAATGGCGTTCGCCCTCCGTATATTTTCCAAAAAAATGGGCAACCCGAGATTTTTCAAAAAATGGGCAACCCTATAAGGTTGCCCCTACGGCTTGCTTTTTTCATTAATCTGGTGGGACTTCTAAAGCGATCGCACCCAACAAGCCTTTGCGAAAATCGTTGAGTAATTGACGGGCAGCCCGTTCGCGATCGCCCTGAT
>NZ_JAYFER010000527.1:0-200 GCF_055795065.1 Lyngbya sp. CCY1209 | reverse complement strand
GTTAAGGATGATGGAAACTGGGAAACTCCCGATGATTACGAGTTGTGGAAAACCGACGGTAGCGCCAAGGGGACGAAATTAATTAAGGATTTGGGGAGTAATTGGCCTCAAGTTGCGGAAGTCAACGACACGATTTATTTTTCGGTCACTCAGGGCGATAAAAATCAACTCTGGAAAACGGATGGCACGGACAAGGGAAC
>NZ_JAYFER010000526.1:0-13287 GCF_055795065.1 Lyngbya sp. CCY1209 | reverse complement strand
AAAGGGGGGCCGGGGGGGATCTTCACCTTTTTTGAACGGGAAAGATCCCCCATGATCCCCCTTCACAAGGGGGACTTGAATTGAATCCGTGTACCTCACTGAGTGGGAAATTGCCGTACTTTTGACTTTTGACTTTTGACTTTTGACTGGCGAAGACGCCGTTGCCGCCAGTGTCGCAGAACCCAGAAGCCGCCGACGTAACTCGCGATCGCCCCCGCCAGACCCACCACGGACGATCCGACCAGCAGCACGGTGGCAAATTCCGCCCCAAATTCGAGGATATCGCTAAATTGGGTCAGCGATCGCAGGTCGTCCCCGAGGGAGGACAACTGTTCGACTCCCAGCAGCCAGCGGCCCACTTGGAAGTTGAAAAAGTATAGGGGCAAATAGGTGAAGGGGTTGCTGATCCAGGTTCCCGCGATCGCCAGAAACTTGTGGCCCCGAAAAATTACGGCGATCGCCACACCCAGGAGGGTTTGAAACCCGAAAAACGGGAAAAATCCGGCGAACACCCCCGCCGCCAGACCCCGCGCCAAATATTCCGGGTGCCCCCGCAGGGTGATGAACCGCAGATACATCAGGCGAAACCAGCGTCGCCAGGACTCCCAGATTGTCTTTCGCTGTCGGGGTTCGGACAACCGATACACGGATTGATGTTCCTCCTTGTCGATCGATTTCTTATTGTATCGCACTGCCATTGGGGATTCGGACAATTAATTTGAAGTTAAAAGGCTGAGGATCGCGGCCCCATTTGCCCGACCTTAAATGTCCGACTTGTCGGGGGTATCATTCTGTACAAATGACCGGACGAAACGCCAGCTTTCGGGAAGGCGAAATCGACCCTTCAATCGGGCGATCGCGCGATCGGAAAAATGGCAATTTTTTGAACGAGTTGATATCAAATCGCCTTTCGGAAATTCGACACCCAGCCGAACGGCTCAATGCGACGATTGTATTTTGTAAAATCAAGTACGGCTTGGATGGTATAGTAGCAAAAATAATCGCGTTCGTCAACCGCCCTCGCCCGATCGCGGAAACGGCTAAAAACCCTACAGTTGACCGATTATCTCTTTCGGAATACGCCCCCGGTCAACCGTGTCGCGAGAACGGCTACAATCTTATACACTCTTTCATTCAAAACGCTCAATCCATGTCCAGTCCCCGCATCCACCCCGACACCATCGAGGAGGTCAAACAACGCGCCGACATTTACGATATCGTCTCGGAACGGGTCGTATTGAAGCGACAGGGAAAGGACTTCGCCGGTTTGTGTCCCTTCCACGAAGAAAAAACCCCCAGCTTCACCGTCAGTCCCACCAAACAGATGTACTACTGTTTCGGGTGCGGCGCCGGGGGAAATGCGATCAAATTTTTGATGGAGTTGGACAAATCCTCGTTTTCCGACGTGGTGTTGGAGTTGGCGCGGCGCTACCAGGTGCCGGTGAAAACCGAGTCCCCCGAACAACACGAGGAGTTTCAGCGCACCCTGTCGCTGCGGGAAAAGCTGTATGAAATTTTGGCGATCGCGGCCAGTTTTTACCAACACGCTCTCCGACAGTCCCAGGGGGAAGAGGCGTTGGAATATCTGAAATTTTCCCGCCGCATGGGAGAGAGTACGATCCGGGATTTTCAGTTGGGATACGCGCCGCCGGGGTGGGAGACGATTTACGGCTATTTGGTGGAACAGAAGCGCTTTCCGCTGGAATTGGTGGAACAGGCGGGGCTGATCGTCCCCCGCAAGGCGGGAAACGGCTATTACGATCGCTTCCGCGATCGCCTGATCATCCCCATCCGCGACATCCAGGGCCGGGTGATCGGGTTCGGGGGCCGTAGCCTCGGGGACGAAATGCCGAAGTATCTCAATTCCCCGGAAACCGAGTTATTTGACAAGGGAAAAACCCTGTTCGCGCTGGATCGGGCGAAAAATGCGATCGCCAAGCAGGATCGCGCCGTGGTGGTGGAGGGGTATTTTGACGCGATCGCCCTCCACGCCGCCGGGGTGGAAAACGTGGTGGCCGCTTTGGGAACTGCCCTCAGTTTGTATCAAATCCGGCAGCTACTCCGCTATACGGAATCGAAGGAAATCGTCCTCAATTTTGACGCGGACGCCGCCGGTACGAAAGCCACCGAACGAGCGATCGGGGAAATCGAAACCCTCGCCTATCGGGGGGAAGTCCAGTTGCGAATCCTGAACCTCCCCAACGGAAAAGATGCGGATGAATATCTCTATATCCACACCCGCCACGACTATCAAGATTTGCTCGAACAGGCCCCCCCATTTATCGACTGGCAAATCCGCCAAATTCTCGCCGGAAAGAAGCTGGAAACCGTGGCAGAATCTCAAAAAGTGGCGGGGGAAATGGTGGAGTTGCTCCGCAAAATCGAAGATGTCACCCAGCGCACGGCCTACATCCAAGCCGGCGCGGAAATTCTCAGCCAGGGTCAATCCCGCCTGGTGCCGATGCTGGCAGACAGCCTGCGAAAACAGATTCAGAAACCGCGATCGCAAAAACAAAAAGCATCCCCATCTCTGCCGGAAATTTCGCTGCCCGACAAGCGCGATCGCACCCTGCTGGAAAAAGCCGAAGCCCTGCTGCTGCGAATTTACCTCCACTGCCCGGAACATCGGACATCAATTGTCAACGCTTTGGACGAACAGGATTTGCAGTTTAGCCTGTTGATTCATCGATTTTTGTGGATAAAAATAAATGAGATCGAATCAAAAATTGACGATAAAAGATTTTTGCTGGATATTGATTTAATTTCGGAATTGCAAAACTTCGACTCCGAAAATAGTCCGGAAATCTCCCAAGTCTCCCATCTATTTAACTTGGATGAAAAGACCAAAAAGGACATCCACCGCGCCCCGTTAGCCATCCGTGCAGCCGTCGCCTGCATCGAATTGGTGATGTGCGAAAAACGCTACCTCCACTATTTGGAACTGTGGCAAAAGACCGACCTCACCCTCAATCCCGAACTCGCCCATTATTATCACCAACAAATATACGCAGAAAAACGGCGAATGAACGAATTGGAAGAACTCCGCCACGTCAAGTTCTCTGAATTGATATTTTAAGCAGTTATATGAAAAAAAGATGAGAATCTTATCAGATTCATTTAATTGTCAATTCATTATCGCTTGTTAACTTAGAGATTGGAGATGCTCATCTGTTGTTGTACAGCATTGTATAACATTTGACTGTAGTACGGATAATCTCCGTATTTCACGGTGACGGTTCCGGATCTGGAATAGTTCCCCTTGAATTTCGATTGTCCTCCACCTATCTTAAGAGGTAGAACAGATGAGTTGAAAGGGGTTCCGACTGACAGGATAAATCTTGAGAATGTTTTTATCTTAAAAGTCCCATTCCTGATTCGGATTGAAACCTTTGTATAGATCAGTGTAAACCCCTAATTTAGGAGTATCAGAAACAGCGAAATGAAGCCAAATTTGAGGCACTAATCACCGGGTATTCGGGACGGCTGGAACTGAAAAAAATCCGCTTTAAGCTTCCCACAATTACAAAAAGTTGATCTACCCATCGCCAGTCGTTATGCAAATTCATACCGGGGAAGTCAATGGCGGATCGAGACTGAAACAACAAGGAGTCATGTCATGTCACTGAAAACTATTATCCTATCTTCCTGCGCGATCGCCGGTGTCCTCGCCATCAATACTGCGGGGGTGATGGCTGCGGAGCCCAGTTCCCCGAATTTTGACCATCCATCCCCAACAATTTCTCAACTTGAGAGTCAATTGTCAGATGCGATCGCTCGGACAGCCGAATCTGATTCAGAACGGGTACAAACCGCCAGACCCCCCCGAGGTTAAATATGTGACTTAGGAACCCGGTTTCTGGAGAAACCGGGTTTCTTTGCGGCTGTCCCTCATTTAATGCCGTCACAAATATTGCGATCGGATTCAACCACCCGAGAATTGTATTTCAAATAATTTTCCAGTTTACCACAAGCTTGTTCGAGTAAATAAGGGACTTGATTGAAGTGGCTGTAATCCAACCGCCAAAAGACCATCCGATTATCCTGATCGGTGGCGACTAAAATTTTATCGTCGGGACTAAAATCCACCGACAGAACGGGTTGAGGCCCAACTTCCAAAGTTGTAATTAACTGACCGTAGCGATCCCACAGCTTGACCGTTCCATCTATACTTGCGGAAGCTAGAATCTCTCCGGTTGAATTGAAGACTAAGTCATAGACTCCTCGCTTGTGCCGTCCGATCGCCGTCATTTCAATCCCTTCCCAATTCGATGTTTTCCACAATTGGAGGGAACCGTCCCCGGTTGCCACAGCCAAAATTTCTCCATCCGGACTGAAGGAAACGGAGGAAAAAATTAGCCCCCCCCGAGACAGATCTCGAACCAAATTTCCTCGAATATCCCAAATTTTAATCGCATTGTCACCCACAGAGGCGATCGTCCGACCGTCCGGACTGAAACTGAGGTCGTTGATGGGGTCGGTATGTTCCGCGATCGTCCGTTGTAATCTCCCATTTCGATCCCACAATCGAATGATGCGATCGTCCGTCGCCGTTGCGATTAGTTGGCCGTTAGGACTGACGCTGACCGTCCACACGGGAGAGTCATGTGGCAGGGTTTTTAAGACTTCCCCCTGAGAATTCCATAGTTTTACGGTTTTGTCTGCACTCGCCGAGGCGATCAGTTGACCGTTCGGACTGACGCTGATATTATTGACCGTATCTCCATGGGCGTTAAACCTGAGTTTTAGATTCGGCAAAAATAAATGCCAAAGAATGGCACTATTGTCACTACTCACGGAGGCGATAAACTGACCCTGCGAACTAAATACCGCATTGTGAATCGTCTCATTCGGTTTAAAAACAAAGGGGAGATTTGACCGATCCCACAATCGGATCGAACCATCGACGCTGGCCGAAACTAGCATTTGACTCCGAGGCAAAAAATCAACCTGATTAACAATATTATTGTGGCCTCGCATTGTCGAAACTAAAGTCCCGTCATACGTCCATATTTTTATAGTTGTATCGTTACTTCCCGTCACGATGAACCGACTGTCCGAACTATAGCTAATGCTATTGACTGCCGCTTCATGTCCGCCGAGGGTTTGGTGTAATGTACCATCTCGCTTCCACAGTTTCGCCGTTCGATCGTGGCTCGCAGAAGCCAAAAACTGAGAGTCCGGACTAAAATCGATACTCCAAATTGCTTCCTCATGAGCTTTAAATTTTTGGATTAATTCACCGTCCCGGTTCCACAATCTGATCGTACCTTTGTCATCGGATGAAGCGATCAGTTGACCGTCCGGACTAAAATTGACACTCAAAATCGAGGTTTCATCTCCATTTAAAATTGCAATTTCCTTTCCATTGAGACTCCACAAACGAACCGTTCCATCTCGACTGGCAGAAGCCAACTGTTGGCTATCGGGACTAAAGCTGACCCATTTTACTTCATCAGTATGTCCTCGTAAAATACCGATCAATGTTCCATCTAATTTCCATAATTTAATCGTTCCATCTTGACCGGCGGAAGCAACAATCTGATTGTCTCGGTCTGAGTTTGGATTAAAAGCGACGGACCAAATCGTTCCTTCATCTCCTCTCCAACTCTTCTCCAACTGACCATCACGATTCCATAATTTGATCGTACCATCTTGACCTCCCGATACCATCCGCAGGCCGTCAGGACTACAACTGACACTCAAAACGCTGCCGGAATGTCCTTGGAGGCGATCGCGTTCCCGCAAGATATTTTCGACTTCCCAAAGGGAACCCGCCGTCCTCCGCTCGATTTCAGTTTTGGGATAATTTCGGAGGATATTTCCGGCTTCAATGGCGGTTATAGATGCTTTTAATTGATCTGATTCTCCTTGCAAAAATGCAAAATATTCATAATTTAATTTTGCCAGTTTTGTCTGCCTCTCCTGAAATCTTGTATTTTGCCAAAGAAACAATGATGCAATTGACAACAATCCCAGTCCGATACACAATCCAATCATGTTGACGAGGCGTTGTTTGATAATTTCAGCTTCGGCTTGCTCCCGCTTGCGTTTTTCTGCGTCGAGTTTTGCCACCAATTCGCTGCTGCGTTGTTCCCGGATGAAAGACACCAGATAATCGTGGACGAGTTGATAGCGTTCCTCGGGTATTTCCGGGAGCAAACACACCAATCCTGACTGCACGAAAATTTTCAGGACGGCATCTAAATTGTCGGATTCGGTATTTAAATAATTGGCCCAATTGGTCAGCTCTCGGCTCAAATCGTAGCGGGTTTTCAGGGGTCGATTATTATACTCGTCGGTGAGCAAATACAACACCAATTCTGCCAGGTCTTTATTTTCCGAGCCGCAGTCTTCGACGACCTCTTCCAAATAGCTCTCGACCAGCCGCCGGTTCGGCCCCTCCCGTTCGTATTTTTCCAAGGTTTTGATGTCCTTGGCGTAGAGTTGGGAACCGACCACCTGAAGCTCGATGGGACGGACTTCCGCCGCTTCTCCCGCCAGTTCTGCCACCAGGCGATCAATGAGTTTCGGATCTAAAATAAACTGCGTTTTGTCGGTCAAGCTTTGGATGACGGATTTGGCATCGTCCGGCAGGAAATTTCCCAGATAGTAAAGAATGTTTTTGTCTAAAATGTTGTCGTTGACGGACTCGAAATATTTCAACCGGTTACCTTCGAGCAAATGGTGCAAATAATCCTGTCTGAGAGACAAGACGATTTTGACGTAGGGGGTATTCAGACAGTCCCGAAGAAAGCGGTAAAATGTCTCCCGCTTTTTCGGTTCTTTGTGAGATACAAAAAACTCTTCAAATTGGTCAAAAACGAGGGCGATCATCAAATTTCTAGAATTGACAATTTCTCGAATTTGTGCCAAAATTTCCTCGGGGGTGTTGAGAAAGCCGGAATCCAGTTCACAGTTGTCCAATTCTTCCAAGGCAGAGGCGATCGCGCCGCTGAGACCGTGAATCCAATGGGTGTAAGTTTTCTGGTAAATCGGCAGAATTCGCCGCGTTTGAATCAGCGTGCTTTTGTGCTTGAGTTTGGGGAGCAACCCGGCTTGCAACAGGGAACTTTTCCCCACCCCGGACTGTCCGTAAACCACGGTCAATTTGTGCCGATCTTCCCCGAGGCGTTTGACCAACTTTTCGATATCGTCAAATCGTCCGGAGGCGCTGATTTCCAGGTTAACGATCGCCTCCTCTTCGCGTTTTGGATAGCCAGGATTATTGATGAATTGACTTTCTCGCAAAGACCCCGCGCCGATAAACGGCCGCAACCGAAACTGCTGTTCAATTTCCCGGCGATGTTGCTTGACGTGATAGGCTTTGAGATATTTTCCTAGGTGAAAGTAACTGTGGTGCAGCCGGTGGAGAATGTCAATATAGAGTTCCGGATCGTAGGCGGGTTTGGTCTTCTTTTTGGCTTTTTGCAACGTGATAGTCGCCTCCCGATGTCGCCCCAAACCCTGCTGCGATCGCCCCAGACACAGCAAATACCAGCCCCAATGGTAGGACTTCTCCCAATCCAAACGCCGCACGTCCTCGGCACTCACAAACCGGTGGGACTGGGAAAACTGCTCCCGGAGCATATCCAATGCTTTTTGAATAATTTCTCCGGCGGGTTTCCAATTGTTTCGCGCCAGTTCCACTTCCGCCAAAAAATGATGGGCTCGGGCTTCCCGAAATGCATTGGACTGCTGTCGATGCAGATCCAAAGCTCTGTTGGCGATCGCCTCCAACTCGTCCCACTCTTCCAAATACAGCAAAACCTCGCCGAGGGCGTTGATAAATTTTGCCACCAAATCGGGGCGATCGGCCGCCTCCAATTGTTCCAAACATTCCCGATAATAGTTTCTCGCATTCTGGCAGGCTTCCCACTTTTCTCCCCGGTGCATCATGGCGTAATAACGCCACCAGAACCCCAAATAAAACAAAACGTGGCCGCAACCCAACGGATTGCCCGCCCGCTGCCAATGGTGCCAACTTTTTTGATAATGTTCCAGGGCTTCTATCTTGGTATTGTCGGCGACCCGACCCAATACCAATTCCAAATTTCCTTCCAATTCCGGGTCCAGCGTCACCCCCCGCCGTTTCAACTCCTGTTGGGCGAATTCCAGTTCCGTCCGCAGGGGGGAACCGCTTTCCAATTGCAGGGTCGCCTCGTCCAAAAAAACCGCCGCGCCGCTGTTTAACAATTGTTCGGTGACGTGAGCGGTGGTGCGTTGCAGGAATTGAATTAACTCGTCCGTTTCCACTTCAAAATGGACGGTGGTCGCAAAACTGTGGAAATCCGGCACCGAGCGAATCATCATCGACATGAGGCGATCGCTCACCCACAAAATCAGGGGAAACTGGAAATTTCGGAACTCTTCCCGCATCTGATTGGTGGCTTTGAGGACATCTTCAAGATGGTTGACAGATTCCAAACCGAAGACCATCAAAGCTCGAGTTTCTTCACCTTCTAAGGCGTTTAAAATGGTCGTGTAGAGGGTTTTGACGGCAGTATCGAGGACGAGTTCTCGGACGGGAATGGGACACTGTTCGTGCAACTGTTTGACGATGGTTTCTCGGGTACAACGGTAGTTGCAGCGGGCCAAAATCAGCGAAAAATCGCCCTGCATCCGGGTGATGCTGCGGATCAGGGTTTTGAGTGCGTCTCGGTTGGTGCGTTCCCTATCGTCCATTCTGCGATGACCTCCCGACGGTCACTCCTGAGAGTTCCGCCCCGCTAATGTTGAATGTCCTCAAGTGCTGCACCCATTTCTCTTTCGCCGATGCGTCCGATCGCCGGTCTGAATCTAACTTCAACTCCGGGCGAATTGCTCATAACCGATACCTGATAGCTATAAATAGGAACAACAACCCTCGCCCATGCACCCGGTCTGTTTTCTAGTATCGCCGATGGGACCTCAATTCCGGGAATTCCCCTAGGCGATCGCGTCCAACTCCTCCGTCACCACCCGCCGCAAAATTTCCGTCACTTCCGCCGCCATGCGGGCGTCGAGCCGGACCGATTCCTGATTATAATCCTCGAAGTCGGCGATCGGGATGCCGCCCCGCAGGGTCATCGCCAACGTTCGCAGTCGGGCGGGTTGTCCCGTCTGCGTCGGGAGGCGATCGCCGAACTGCACGAACACCATGTAGGTCGTCTCGATCGCCTGCCGGAGTTGGCTCGGGCCGTGGCCCAATTTCGACAAAATCACGGGGGCGAAAATCGCCTCCTCCAACCCCAACGTCTCCAACGCCACATCCACAAATCTCGCCGTATCCCGTCCCAACCCCGCGATGACGGCTTTGAGGCCGTCCCAGTTCACCCCCGGCAATCGGGCGTCGGGGTCGAGGTGGTAGTGCCACCCCACCATCGACACGATCCGGGTCAGGTCGTAGGCGGACAGAAGATTCTCCCCCCGGGGCGTTTCCTCCGCCGCCGATAGTAGGATTTGTTGCAGCCTTTCATCGGCCAGTTGCGGATTTTGAATGAAGGCCTCTTCGCCGTAATCCCCCCGAAATTCCAAACTTTGATTGCCGGTAATGTCGATCAGCCACCGTTCCAACTCCGATCGCCGTGCGAAGCGTTTGAACGTGGCCGCCAGAGCGTTGGAACTGCCGATCTTTTTCTCGTAGCTGACGATATCCGCGATCGCCTCCACAAAGGAAAATTCCCGCCCCTCCTCGTCCGGATCTCGCACCCGCCAATCTTCCACCTTCGAGTCCGGAAACAAACCGTTGACCCGCCCCAAAACGTTGAGAACCGGGATAATTTTCGTCGAACTCCAAAACTGGGTGTTGCGGAGGGCATTTTTCCCCATCCAGACGGTTTCGATGCGATCGTCGTCTCGGAAGCGACCCAAACAGATGCACGCTTCCTGAATGTCCCCATGGAGAAAATCCAAGCGGGTCGTATTAATTTTGGGCAGTTCCCCCCGGCGGGGATAGGGGCCAAATGTCATCGGTTTTTGTTGCAGGTGGATCGGGTAGTTTTCGATTTCGGTTCGGTAGGGGGAATTCTCGACACCCCGATCCAAAAATGCCAGTCGGATGGCACTCGCCTCCTCGTCCCGTTCGGTCTGGAGAAATTTTTCAAAAACGGCCGCCCGGTCTTTGGCCCGTTCCAGCAATACTTTATTCATTGATTTTAGCGCCCGAAGGTGCGATCTCAACCCCCATCAGCATACCGCTCTTGTGCCCAAGGTTCTCCCCGGGTATGATAGCCGTTGCGTTCCCAAAATCCCAGTTCCTCCTCACTCAGAAACTCCAGACCGTTGATCCATTTGGCACTTTTCCAGGCGTAGAGGTGGGGGACTACCAGCCGCATCGGGCCGCCGTGTTCCGCCGGCAAGGGTTCGCCGGACAGGGTGTGGGCGAAGAAATTTTGCGATCGCGCGAAATCTTCCATCGAGATGTTGGTCGTATACCCCCCGTAGCAGTGTTCCATGACGTGAACCGCTTTCGGATCGACCTCGATACAATTCAGAAAATCCGTGACCGTGACCCCCCGCCACTTCACATCCAATTTGGACCAGCGGGTGACGCAGTGAAAATCTGCGGTCAACTCCCGTTGGGGCATTTCCATAAAATCCGACCAGGTAAAGGTCTTGGGTGCGGCCAGTCCCCACACCTTCAATTCCCAGTCCCGGGTGTCGATCTGCGGCGTTTCCCCGTAGGTGAGCACCGGAAACCCCTTCGCCAAATACTGGCCCGGGGGGACGCGATCGCTCAGTTCCTCGTCTGGCTTCTGGAAAAATTTCCCCAGCATTCTCAACTCTTCCGTGGCAATAATAAAGATTGGGAGTCGGCGGAGATTGACCCAATCCCACACCCGACACCCCAATTATTGTATGGCACAACCGGAGCCTTGAGGATGGAACTCGCACCGTTCTCCAACTCGTCTTGAGTTCCGGGGGTCACGAATCGATCCCCCTCGCCAAAATCCGTATTTTGCTGTATAACCATCTAGTAGTGTTAAGAAATCGAAACAATGTTACCCCATTTTTTGATTCCCCTTGCGATCGCCTGCGTATCGACTTGGATCAGCCTCAGCAACGCCATGAGTTGGATCGACGAGCTCCCCCGCCTGCTCGCCGGAGTGATCGGAACCGTTTCCTCGATGTGGTTTTTCGTCGTCACCCCCTGGCCCGTCAAACTGAGCCTGATCGTCGGACTGTTGATTTTCGGCAACTTTGTTCTGCGGGACGAAATTACGATAAGATGAGTCACCGATCCGGAATCCATCCGATCGCCCGACCGCATCTCACCCGACACTGAATCTGTGCAACGGTACTTCCCATCCCCAACAGTTTTTCGCCCCACCCAACTGATGGGGGGTTTGATTGCCACCCTCACAACGATCGTCACCGTCGGATGTGATGCCCCGACCCGACAACTCGCCCCCCTCGAAACAGGCGATCGCGGCATGGTCGTCTCGGCCGATCCCCTCGCCAGCGAAGCGGGGGTGGAAATGCTCCGAAAAGGCGGAAATGCGATCGATGCGGCCGTCGCCACCACCTTCGCCATCTCCGTCGTCGAACCCTTTTCCGCCGGCATCGGCGGGGGAGGGTTTTTGTTGGCGGGATTTCCCGACCCGGCCCGGGAAGATTATCAAATTCAAGCCCTGGACTTCCGGGAACGGGCACCGAAAGCGGCCTCTCGGGATATGTACCTGGACGAAAACGGCGAAGTCATCGAACGGGCCAGTTTGGACGGACATTTAGCCGCCGGAGTCCCCGGAACGGTCGCCGGACTGTTCACCGTCCACAAATATTATGGACAGTTGCCCTGGGAAACGGTGGTCGCCCCCGCGATACAATTGGCGGAAACCGGCTTTCCCGTGAGCGAATATTTCGTGCGATCACTGGAACGACGCCGGGACGTTATTACAGCCAACCCGGCGGCGAGGGCGATTTTTACCCGCGACGGCCAGATGTACGAACCGGGGGAAATTTTAATCCAAGCCGATCTCGCCGATACCCTGAAAACTATCGCCGCCGATCCCCGAAGTTTCTACACCGGGGAAATTGCCACAGCGATCGCGGCGGATATGGCGGAAAATGGCGGGTTGATAACCCTCGCCGATCTGGAAGCCTACACCCCCATCTGGCGGAATCCCCTCTGCGGCAATTTCCGACAATTCCAGATCTGTGCCATGCCGCCCCCCTCCTCCGGCGGCGTCCACCTGCTGCAAATCCTCAATTTGATCGAACCTTACGACCTGAAAAGTTGGGGGCGACAAGACCCCGACACCCTCCACCTGCTGGCGGAATCCATGCGGATCGCCTACGCCGATCGCGCCGAATATCTCGGCGACCCGGATTTCGTGGCGGTTCCGGTGCGATCGCTCGTCAGCGGGGGTTACGCCGATATCCGGCGATCGCAAATCGACCGGGAACGGGCCACCCCTTCCGACGAAATTCCACCCGCCGCCCGAGATATCCTGAACCGCCACATCTGGGAATCCCCGGAAACCAGCCATCTGACGGTCGTTGACGGCGATCGCAATGTCGTCAGCCTCACCTTCACCGTCAACGGCGGCTTCGGCGCGGGGGTGGTAGCCGCGGGCACCGGCATTTTGCTCAACAACGAGATGGACGATTTTTCCGTCGCCCCCGGCGTCCCCAACCTGTACGGTTTGGTGGGGGGTGAGGCGAATGCGATCGCACCCCGAAAAACCCCCCTCTCCAGCATGACGCCGGCGATCGTCACCGAGGGCGATCGATTGATAATGGCGGCGGGTTCCCCCGGCGGAAGTACCATCATCACCACGGTATTGCAGACGGTGTTGAATGTGTTGGAATTCGATATGACGGTCGCCGAAGCCGTTTCCGAACCCCGCATCCACCACCAGTGGCTTCCCGATCGCTTGTTGGTGGACTCGACCACCCCCCCGGCGACGGTTGAAGCGTTGCGGCGGCGGGGACACGAAATTGTCAAACGGGACGGATGGGGAAATGTAAATGCGATCGTCGTGACACCGGACGGCCAATTGCAGGGGGCAGCCGATCCCCGCCGAGACGGTGCGGCAGTCGGATTTTAAATTGGGTGTGGGGTGTGGGGTAAAATTTGTTCGGCGATCGCAACCGTAGGGGCAGTGCCTCCGCGCCTGCCTTCCTATAAATCTCGGAAAATCCCGACTCCCTACTCCCTATTCCCTATTCCCGACTCCCGACTCCCTATTCCCTATTCCCTATTCCCTATTCCCTATTCCCTGTTCCCTATTCCCTATTCCCTATTCCCTATTCCCTATTCCCTATTCCCTATTCCCTACACCCTACACCCTACACCCTACACCCTTC
>NZ_JAYFER010000525.1:0-34608 GCF_055795065.1 Lyngbya sp. CCY1209 | reverse complement strand
GAATACACTGATGTTGGGTTTCGTGCCTCCACCCAACCTACTTAGATAGCTGAAATTTATTTCAAGGCGGGTGAAGTCGAATATACTGATGTTGGGTTTCGTGCCTCAACCCAACCTACTCGGATAAAATGGGTTCAAATTGGTCCGAAACGTCCCGCTGTCGGTAGCGATAATAGGCGGCACAGGCGCCCTCGGACGACACCATCGGCGCCCCCAGGGGATGTTCCGGGGTGCAGCGAGTCCCGAACGCCGGACACTGGTGGGGTTTCTTGATGCCCTGCATGATTTCCCCGCTGATACATTCGCCGGTATCGCAGGGGCTATAAGGCGCGAAATCAAAGCGTTTTTCGGCGTCGAATTCCGCGTAGGGCGATCGCAACCCCAAGCCACTCCGGGAAATTTCTCCGATGCCCCGCCACCGGCGATCGACAATTTCAAACACTTCTGAAATAATCTGTTGTGCGGGTTTATTTCCTTCCCGACTCACCGAACGGCTGTACTGATTTTCTAGTTTGGCTTCCCCGTTTTCTAACTGTCGGATACAGAGATAAATTCCTTGCAGGATATCCACGGGCTCAAAGCCGGTGACGACAATCGGAATATTGTATTTTTTGACAATCGGTTCGTATTCCGTATATCCCATCACCGTGCAGACGTGCCCCGCCGCCAAAAATCCCTGCACCCGACAGTTGGGGGCGGACAAAATCGCCTCGATCGCGGGCGGAACGAGGACGTGGGACACCAGCATCGAAAAGTTTTGAATATTCTGCTGTTTTGCCTGGTAAATCGCCATCGCCGTGGCGGGGGCGGTGGTTTCAAATCCCACGCCGAAAAAGACCACTTGCTTCTCGGGATTTTGCAGGGCAATTTTGAGGGTATCCAGGGGAGAATAAATGATGCGGATATCTCCTCCCGTGGCTTTCACCGATAACAGATCTTTTTCGCTGCCCGGAACCCGCAGCATATCCCCGAAGGAACAGAGGATCGTGTCGGGGCGGGAGGCGATTTCCAGGGCGCGATCGATCAGTTCGATGGGGGTGACGCAGACGGGACATCCGGGGCCGTGAATTAAGGTGATTTCCTCGGGCAAAAGTTTGTCTATCCCGTATTTGACAATTGAATGGGTTTGTCCCCCGCAGATCTCCATGATCGTCCGGGGTTGGGTGGTGACGGATGCGATCGCCCGGGCGTATTTTTGGGCGAGGTCGATATCCCGATATTCGTCAACAAATTTCATATTTTTTATTTAATTAAACTGCATTTTTGTTTTTTTTATGTGCTTCGATAATGACGAAAATTGCACGACATCAGTTTTGAAATTTGCATCGAACTGCAATTGTCACTTTTGATTGTAGTGAACGCCGCCGGATTTCCGGATAATTATCAGACTTTTTTAATATTGTTAATTTGGAGTCATTTGTTGTTGCGCTTGGGCGCTTCGGAGGGGCTAAAGCCCAACAACGGGGTTTGTTGTTGCGCTTTAGCGCCCCAATTCCTAGGCTTCTACCGCCGGTTTGCGGGCGATCCAGTATTTGCTGGCGAAGTGGTGTTGAATTTCGATGTCCCGAAATCCTTCACTTTCGAGGCGATCGCTCAAATTGTCGGTGATGTAGTGGCGATAGTAAGGTTCGTGGAACATCACCGGGAAATTCTCCATCATCGGCCGCAATTCCGGGGAGTCGATCGCCTGGATCGAATCGCAAATGACGAAAACGCCCCCCGGTTGCAAGACCCGAAAACATTCCGCGATCGCATTTTGGCGGGCCTGCGGCGGCAGTTCGTGGAACAAAAACACGGAGGTAATCCCGTGAAAATAGTTGTCCTGGTAGGGCAACGCTTCCACATTCCCTCGGAGCAACTGCGGCAGTTCTCCGGGAATCTCCGAGAGTAGTTGATTGGCTTTCCGCAAATAGGCGGGGGACAGATCGACGCCGTACAGGGACGCCTTGGGGAGGGCGGCGCGGATGAATTTCAACGTCCGCCCCGTCCCGCAGGCGACATCCAACACCCGCACCTGTTTGGGAGACAGGGAGTCAAACGCCCCGACGCCGGCTTTCAGTGGCGCCAAAACCCGCCGCCGCATGGCATCGGCGCCGCCGTTAAAAAGAATCTCCACTTGCAAATCGTACAAATTCGCCGACCAGTCGCTAAAATAGCCGTCGGTCTGGTGGTGGAAATTCTGGACATAATAACTGGGATAGCCCTCGGTGTCGATGTCCGGCGAAAAATCTTGATAGCGTTTGTTGTTGGCCCGGTCTTGAATTCGGGGCAGTTCGAGGCAAACTAGGGGATAGTAAAGAAATACATCCGCCCAGGGCGTATCGAATAGAGTCGATGTGGGATAGACCCCCTCCTCCGCGTCCCGCCAGTCGGTTTCGTAGATTTCCTCCAGGGAAACGCGCATTTTGTCCAGGATCTCTGGGTTCAGGGGTTGCGGTTTCCGCTCGGGACTCGGGGGCGCGATCGCCTGTAGCAGTCGATTGCTGAGGGTTTTGTGGGCGACGCTAAAAATGCTCTTGCCCTGCTGAAATGCCTGATAAGTGAATTGGGTGACTGGATCGGACATGATCGAAACTGAAAATAACGTAAAGATTTGTAATTTATTGTAAATAATTTTATCGTTCCCCGGGGGCGAAGGGTTGAGAAATATTCGGATGTCCCAAGCACCCCCACAGAGCAATTGATATAGCAGTGCGCGCTCGTGTGTTGACAGTTCCGGAAAGGGGGACAAACCTCGAAAGCCCGATGACAAGGGAATTTTCCATCCCTACACCCTACACCCTACACCCTACACCCGCGCGCAGCGCTATAATTATCAATTATCAATTATCAATTGTTAATTAAAAAAAGCCACCCCGAAGGATGGCTCATGGTTCTGGGAATCTCAAGTTGGTAATTCGTTCGGCGAATTAGCAGTCGTAGTACAGGGAGAACTCGAACGGGTGGGGACGCAACCGCATCGGGTTAACCTCGTTGTCGAGCTTGTAGGAGATCCAGTTGGTGACGAAATCTTCCGTGAACACGCCGCATTCGGTCAGGAAGGTGTGGTCGTTTTCCAGGGCCTCCAGTGCCAGTTCCAGGGAACCGGGGGTCGAGGGGATCTTGCGGAGTTCTTCCGGACTCAGATCGTAGATGTCCACGTCGAGGGGTTCGCCGGGATGGATCTGGTTCTTGATGCCGTCGAGTCCCGCGCACAGCATCGCCGCGAAGGCGAGGTAGGGGTTGGCGGTGGCGTCGGGGCAGCGGAACTCCAGGCGCTTGGCCTTGGGGTTGTCGCCGGACAGGGGAATCCGAACCGAGGCGGAACGGTTTCCTTGGGAGTAGGCCAAGTTCACCGGGGCTTCAAAACCGGGCACCAGCCGCTTGTAGGAGTTGGTGGTGGGGTTGGTGAAGGCCAGCAGGGCCGGGGCGTGGCGCAGGATGCCGCCGATGTAGTACAGGGCCATTTCGCTCAATCCGGCGTAGCGATCGCCCGCGAACATCGGTTGGCCGCCCTTCCAGATGGACTGGTGGGTGTGCATCCCGGACCCGTTGTCGTTGAAAACGGGTTTGGGCATGAACGTCACGGTTTTGCCGTACTTTTTGCCGACGTTCTTGACGACGTACTTGTAAATCATCAAGTCGTCCGCCGCCTCGATCATCGTCCCGAATTTGATGCCGAGTTCGTTTTGTCCGCCGGTGGCCACTTCGTGGTGGTGCTTTTCGATGGGGACGCCGCACTTGGCCATCGTCAGCAGCATTTCCGTCCGCAGGTCCTGCATGGTATCCGTGGGGGAGACGGGGAAGTAGCCCTCTTTGTAGCGGGGTTTGTAGCCCAGGTTGCCCCCAGGTTCTTCCCTACCCGAGTTCCAGCGCCCCTCGATGGAATCGACGTAGTAGTAACCGCAGCTTTGGGTCTGGTCGAAGCGAACGTCGTCGAAGACGAAAAATTCGGCTTCCGGGCCAAAAAAGGCGGTGTCCCCGAGGCCGGTTTCGTTCAGGTAATCGATCGCCTTCTGGGCGATGGAACGGGGACAGCGGCTGTACCATTCCCCCGTCCGGGGTTCCTTGATGCTACAGATCACGCTCAGGGTCGGTTCAGCCATGAACGGGTCGATCCAAGCCGTTTTCGGGTCGAGGACCATCATCATGTCGGATTCGTTGATGGCCTTCCAGCCCCGGATGCTGGAACCGTCGAAGGCGACGCCGTCGGTGAAGGAAGTCTCGTCGATCTGGCTCCTGTGAACCGTCAGGTGCTGCCAGGTTCCCGGCATATCGATAAATTTCAGGTCGATGACTTCAATATTCTGGTCTTGAATCATACTCAAGACTTCTTGGGCCGTCTCGGGCATATATCTCTCCTTACTATTTCCACTATTTGAGGAGCTTACCAGATTTCCTGACCAAGCATCTGGCTGATCATAGTGACTCAGATTGATTAAGTTTTGTATTGAGTGTTACACTATGGCACGACGTGGCTCAGAATAATTGAAAGATATCATAGGGAGATAAACTTCATGCGGGACGCAGTCACGAGCCTGATTAAAAATTACGACATCACCGGACGGTACCTCGATCGCGATGCGATCGATTCCTTAAAATCCTACTTTGCCACCGGAACGGGGCGGGTGCAAGCCGCCACCACCATCAGTGGCAGCGCGGCCGAACTGGTCAAGCAAGCGGCCTCCCAATTGTTCACCGAGCTGCCCGAACTGATCCGGCCGGGTGGAAATGCCTACACGACCCGCCGCTATGCGGCCTGTCTGCGGGACATGGACTACTACCTGCGCTATGCCACCTACGCTCTGGTGGCCGGGGACACGGACGTTCTTGACGAGCGCGTGCTGCAAGGGTTGCGGGAAACCTACAATTCCCTCGGAGTTCCCATCGGACCCACCGTGGTCGGCCTCGGAATTCTCAAGGAATTGGTCAAGGAAAAAGTGCAGGCGGCCGGCATCGAAGTGGGCGCTTATTTGGAGCAACCCTTCGAGCACATGATCCGCGAGTTAAGTGAAACTGACCTTTAATATCATCTTTTTTCCTAAATCGGGCCGAAATCGGTTCGGATTGGGGAAATTTGCATCTGTCAATTCTATCAATTGAATGGCTGAAAAGGGGCGACACGCGATCGCCTCTTCTTTTTTGGGGCGGGGGGCTTCAATCTCAAATCTCAAATCTAAAATTATTATGAAACAGCGTCTCGATACTCTTCTGGTCGCGCGCGGCCTGTCGGATTCCCGGCAGCGGGCCCAACGTCTGATCCGGGCCGGGGAGGTGATGGTCAACCGCCAGGTGATCGACAAACCGGGTACGGAAGTGGATGTGGAAGCCACGATTGATGTCAAAGCGCGATCGCCTTTCGTGTCCCGGGGGGGCGAAAAACTCGCCCAGGCCCTCGATATTTTTGCAATCGACCCGGCCGGGAGAATCTGCATCGACGGCGGCATTTCCACGGGGGGGTTTACGGACTGCCTCCTACAGCGGGGGGCAAAACAAGTCTACGGAATTGATGTCGGTTACGGACAGGTCGATTGGCGGTTGCGAAACGATCCCCGCGTCATTTTGTCCGAACGGACGAACCTCCGCCACCTGACCCCGGAACAGTTGTACGGCGACGATGCCGGTGACAATTTTGCCGATTTGGGTGTCGTCGATGTCTCGTTTATCTCCCTGACCAAAATTCTGCCCGCACTGTGGGAACTTCTACAATCTCCCCGGGAGATCGTGTTGCTGGTCAAACCTCAATTTGAAGTCGGAAAAGGTCGCGTCGGGAAGAAGGGAGTCGTCCGAGATCCCGGCGATCAAGCTGAGGCGATTTTTCGGGTCGGAGGCGCGGCTCGAACCCTCGGGTGGCAGTACCGGGGTCTCACTGGGTCGCCGATTCAAGGCCCTGCCGGTAATATCGAATACTTGTTATGGTTATCTGATGGCGGCCAGTCACTTCCGAGTTTGGATGCGATCGCCAAAATCACCCAGTCCACTCAACTCGAATTCAAAAATGGTACGGCAAAAAACTAAATCTTCGCCCGGTTCGGCGCAACCTTTCCAACGGTTGGGTAAATTCGGTCAATACATTGTTTGCGCCCTCGCCTACGTCGCCTGCGGCATGGTTCTGGTGGCGATCGCGATCGTCGCCAAAGTCCTGGCACTGCAGTTGGCGCACCACTTCGTTTATCCGATCTTCGTGTTCGGCGACCTGCTGCGGGGATTGGAAATTATCGAGTTATTAAATTTGCTGGTTTTCGCCATCCTGGGCATGGGATTCGGGCTGGCGACTGCCCTGTTACCCACGGTCGATAGCCGCAAAATTAGCGCGGCATTTTTGGTGATTTTAGTCCCGGTTATTTTGGCGATCCCACAAATTTTTAAATACAATCTTTGGGTACAAGATATCGCCCGGGAAGATCAGATCGTACCGGACCAAGCCACCGCGATCGCCGACTCGTTTTTGGAACGCCGCATCGGCCACGACGGCGTATTCGGATTTTACCTCTACACCGGACAATTTCCGATGATTCCCACCAAACAATCCCAGATGGAGGATCTGGAAAAACTCGAAAAACAGGTCAACTCCAAATTTGTAAAAGTCAGCGGCATCCCCCCCACCATCGTCAATTGGCTGATGGGAATTTGCTTCTGGGGAATTCGGTTATTTTATTTCTGCGTCGCCGCCATCACCACCGCCGCCCACTTCAAGGATGGCGTGAAGCTCGTGGGGCGGTAGTCCGCTCCCTCGGATTTCGATTCAAATTCGATATCATGGAAGTTGGCGTCAATTTTGCCCGCCGCGACGATATGGCACATCGCCCCCAAATCCCCAATTCTGGGGGCCTTGATTGATCGAGTTTTCAATCATCATTTCACGTCGCTATATTGAATTCTGGCGGAATTCGGGATACCCAAACTGTAGCAAAATTGACCCCCCACGATTTCAAGGGTATTTTTATGTCCATTATTCCGGAATATCTGGTAATTCTGATCGCGATTTTCGTGGTCGCGCCATCCATCATCGCCGTTTTCCTGCGGATGGCACTTCACTATTATTTGGTCAATCAGGGCAGCAAAGTCCGGCGACTGATTTACGGCCAGTCCGTCGGCAATACTCCCAAAATTATCGACTATTTAGAAACCCGACTGGCGGCGGCCCGCCAAGAACTCGAACAGGTCAACACCGCTGCCCTCATCGACCACGTTTACAGCCAGCAGCGGGTTTTATTCATCTCCTGTGAACAAATCGACCAATTCTGTCGCATTCTCCCCAATTTGTTGCTATCTTTCGGTTTGCTGGGAACCTTCGTCGGCATTACGATCAATTTGGCATCTCTGAGTCAGAGTGTCAGCGAAAGCAACGTCACCGACATCGCCAGTTTGCTCCAAGATATTCAAGAACCCCTGCGGGGGATGGGGATTGCCTTTACGTCCAGTTTGACCGCGATCTTTTTTAGTGCATTGATCGTAATTGTCAACTTTATGTTTAATACCAATCTGGCGAAATATCGCTGGATGAGTGCCTTGGAAGACTATCTCGACAACATCTATCAGCCCTCGTTGAAGGGAAAGACGAAAACCGATAAAATTGTCCAAGAAATGGTGCAGGTTTTCGACCAGTTTTTGATTCGCTTCGGCCAGGGGATTCAGACTTCCATCGAATCGGCATTTCGAGACAAAATCGACGAGATTTCCGCCGCCAACCTGAAAGCCAACCAACTCGCCGAACAGGTTTACTCCCGCCTGTTGGACGCATCCGCCACCGTGACTCAAAGTGCCAAGGACTTTCAAATTGCGGGCGATCGCTTTTTGGAAGTTGCCCGGGCCTTTGAACAGAACGAATTCCCACAGCAGCTATCGGGGGCGACCGCCAATTTGGCGAACATCCAACGCAGTTTCTCCCAGTCCGCCGCCGGTTTGGCGACCTCCGTTCAATCGGTGGATCTCGCCGTTATCGAATTACAAAATTATAGCAAACGTTTGGTCAAATTCGGCGAACAAATTCACCAAACCAACCAGACCGCTTTGAATTTATTGGACACCCAAACGCACAATCAACAGGCCTTCGATCGCGCGATCGAACAGACCCAGACGGCCTCCCAAGGCTTCCAATCGGCGACGAATACCCTCGATGCCCTCCAGCGTCGCATCGTGGCGAGAACGGACGGTTTTGAGGGGGTGCAGGAAGAGTTATCGAAATTGGTGACAACCCTGCAAAGCTACACGGCGGGAATCAATCAAACCACCAGTTCCAATTCTCCCGTCCCCCCCGTGGAATTGCAACCGATTATTGCGGGGTTACAAGAATGCGTCACCCACCTGCAAGACACCAAGAACGAACTGTATCGACTGCGGTACACCCTGGAAAAACAGTAAAATTGAGAGGTTAAAATAATGCGTCCTCCCCGTTATCGACACGCCGAGGAAGAATTGAACGTCTGGCCGGCGTTTACGGATTTGATGGCGAACGCCTTCATGATTTTGAGCCTATTTCTATTTTTGGCAATTATCAAGTCCGTGTTTATCCAGACCATTTCGGATGCGAATAAATCGCGATCGCAACAATTGCAAATCCAACTCTCCGAATTGCAAAGCCAATTGCAGCAGCGAACCACCGAAGTCACCGGACTACAGGGGCAAGTTGCCCGACTGCAAACCGAATTGCGGCAGAAAGGCGATGAAGTCATTCAATTAAAAGGAGAAGTGGAACGGTTAAAATCACCTCCGGTTATCGTGTTGCGGGATTCTGCCGCGCGGCGGTTCGAGTCCGGCAGTGCGGAAATTTCGGCGGGACTGAATGAATTTATCGAGGAAGAATTGGTCAAACAAATTAAAAGTTTCGCCGAGGATTATGAGGGCTATGTGGTGGAAGTCATCGGCCACACGGACGGGCAAATTACGGGCGGCGGTTACAGCAATTTAGACCAAAGTTTGGAACAAGTCACCCGCGACAATGCCCCCGTCAGCAGTTTAGTGCCCGGTTCCAATGCCGACCTGGGTTTGATGCGAGCGTTAGCTGTGGTTGAAAAGTTACAAGAAAATGAGGAATTGCAGCCCTTGAACTTGACGTTTAAAGCCTATTCCGCCGCCCAATTATACGACGCTTCGGGGGATTATGCCGCATCCAATCGCAGTTCCGACCCGAGTCGGCGCCGGATCGAAATTCGGTTCACTCCGAAGGCGGTGGAACGGTAGGAAATTGACCGCAGAGGTTGAAATTTTACTCGATGGCAATTTTTTGCGGATCTGAGGGTTGACTTTTCCCCAACTTTGGATTAAAATGGACGGATCAATTCACAAAGCGTGAGTTAGCCCGAAATTACAGCATAGATATTTGTGGACTGAATCCTTATTCTTTTATCAGTTCGTCGAAAACTGAGTCTTTTTCAAACTAACATTAATATACTGTAAATAAATGCTAGAAGAAGTAACATTAACTAACTTTAAGAGTCACCGATCTACAGAACTTTATCTAGATAGTTCACGCTTGCATGCGCTGGTCGGAAAAAACAGCTCTGGAAAAACATCTATTTTGCAAGCATTACATTGTCTGAGTCGGCTTTCGAGTTCAGAATTCAAAAATGTTTTTGGATATGAAAGATCGCCGGATTTTCTGGCAACTGTCGGACAAGATAATGTATCTGCTATTGTGAAAGGATTTTGGGGATACGGAAATAACCGAAAAGGTTGGACAGCTTCTTATAATTTTCGGAGAGACAATCATAAGTGGGAACCAGAGGCATCCTGGAAATTAGACCAAGAAAAGGGAAGTACAAAGGGATGGTATCAATCATTAAGCGAAGCTCCATATCCAATTCCAGCAGCTTTGAAATATGCCGTTTATTTGAAGCTAGTGGCGGCTAAACTTGCTGAGGCAGCATACAGTGAATCCGTCACCCCGAGAGTTGAATATGATGGTTCAATGTTGGCACCAACTCTAGATTACCTTCGGAGTGAAACTCCCGATCAATTTCGACGTTTACAGGAAATGTTGAAGCGTATTGTTCCGGGTGTTCGGGAAGTTGGAATCAGACGAGCTAAAGTTAAGGTTACTCGTCAACGGTTAATAGAAATTGATGGTAAATCTATATCCTACGATGAAAATCAAGAAATAGCCGGTCAAGAAGTTGTTGTCGATATGAATACGGGCGATCGCATTCCGGCCCATTCCATCAGCGAAGGAACCATGCTAACTTTGGGATTATTGACATTTTTAGTGAATCCCAATCAACCCAACCTGATATTGTTAGATGATGTCGAACAGGGGCTGCATCCAGAAGCACAACGAGAATTAGTTTCGGTTTTCAAGGAAATTATTCAAGCTAACAGTAATTTGCAAATTATCTTTTCGACTCATTCTCCTTATATTGTGGACGAACTGTCCCCTTCTCAAGTTCACGTTTTGAGTAATACAAACTCGGGATTCACCTGTTGCAAACGATTGGACGAGCATCCCGATGTTGAATGGGCAACACAAGCGTTAACCACCGGAGAGTTTTGGGATGCAGAAGGCGAAGATTGGGTGATTGCTGGGGAAACACATGATTGAGTTGATTGTCATCGTCGAAAGTGATGCCGATGCACGAATTGCCACTCATTTGGCTGAACGGGTTTTGCTGGAAAAAATCGATTGGCTAGAAACCAGCCTGTTGCCCAACTTGTTTCGCTGGAGCGGTTTGGAAGAAAATAGCGATCGCTCTTACTGGAGGGATGCTATCAAGATTATCAATAATTACAAGAGATCGGGTCTTCATATGCCACGATTTTTACGTCGCAAGAAAATTGAATCACCCTTGAAATCTGACGAAGCGAGGACGATGAAGATCTTAAATTTAATCCAAGCTCTTCAACATCAAAGCAATCGACAAATTAAGGCAGTTCTTTTTATTCGCGATTTGGATCATCAACCTGAGCGAAAGGAAGGGATGGAACACGCCCGTTTAGAATACATTGAGCAACAGCCGAAACTAGAAATTATTATTGGTGTAGCAAATCGGATGCGGGAAGCCTGGGTTTTAAATGGGTTTATTGCATCCAATCCGGATGAAGATAACATTTTGACAGACATCAAAACTCAATTAAATTTCGATCCTTGTGAAGAAGCTCACAGACTGCGTGAACGTTCTTTTCAAGAACCCGATCGCATCAGAAATCCCAAAGTTGTCGTCGAACAATTGACGAGAGGCGATCGCGATCGCGAACGGCAATGTTGGGAAACAACGCCCCTCCATATTTTACGAGAAAGAGGTGTTTATACGGGTTTGACAGCGTATATGGACGAAATTGAGCAACGGTTGGTTCCCATTATTATCGACTAAAATAGCGATCGCTTCCAACCCTCCTCCCCCAACTGTTAAGAATTTTGGAAGTTTCCGGAATGGCGGGACATCGATCTGTTATCACGGGGGTACGAATTGCGATCGGATCTGAATATGCGAACCCGAGGCTTCTCCCGCAAAACCTGGCGGCGGTATTTCCTACTCTTTTTATTCATCTTCACGATCGCCGGGTGTCGGATTTTCAGCGGACAACCCGGCGGCGAATCCCTCCCGACGATTTCCGCCCTCCCCACCCCCCAACTTCCCGAGTGGATTGAGGACATCAACCCCACGGAAGAAGCCGCCTCCCTCAGCCCGGTTCGCGTTATTTTCAAAGATCCGTTAATTCCCGTCGAACGCCTCGACTCTCCTAACCAGCGGCAGCAACTCAAATATTTCGATATCACGCCGGATATTCCGGGGGAATTTCGCTTTCTCACCCCCCGCATGGTCGGTTTTCAGGCGGAAGAAACGATTCCCCGGGCGACTCGGTTTCGGGTGACGCTGAAAAAGGGACTCGGCGACTTAAATAATCACAAATTGGAGGCGGATTTGCCCTGGACGTTCCAAACGCCCGCGATCGCCCTCTCCAACCTTCCCGGGACGGAGGAAAACCCCGGTACGAAAGAAGATCCCGTGGGGTTGGAACCGACGCTGAAATTTACGTCCAACGTGGAACTCGATCCCGCCTCCCTCGACGAGCACGTTCAACTCATTTCCGACAAGACAAAACAGACTGTACCCCTGACGGTGGCGTTGGTTGAGGATGAAGCCGATGGGGAGGAGGTTTCGGGGCGGACAGAGGTAGAGCCATCATCCCATATGTGGGATTATAGCATAAAACCGGACAAAAAGCTAGAAAAAGGGGCGAGATACAACCTGGAAATTACGCCGGGACTGCGATCGCGGCGAGGAAATTTGCAGAGTCAGTTTATCATTTCCAACCCGATTTACACCTACGAACCCCTGCAATTTCAAGCCCTGCAATTTTACGGGAAACCGGGGGAAGGTGTCAGCTACGGACGGTTTACCAACGGCAGTCCACAGCTAAAGTTTAATAACGGAATTATTGCGGAATCAGCAGTCGAAAATATCGGTATAACTCCCGTCCCGCAGGAGGATTCCCCGCCGTTTGTTCAAGCCTACGACGGAAGTGATACCGTCAGTTTGAACGCCTGGGCGTTGGAACCGAACACCAATTACACGATCGCGATCGGCGGCAACCTGAAAGATAAATTCGACCAAACTTTAGAAAAACCCGTCACCCTCAATTACAAAACCGGAGATCTCGCCGCCAACCTTTGGACTCCCTCCGGACTCAATATTTTTCCATCCAGTGAAAATTTACAACTGAATATTTCCACCGTCAACCTTCCTGATGCAAAATATCGGGCGGCTTACCAGATCGTACAGCCGGAAGATTTGGTTTATAGCAATAACGCGAACCTCAGAAATCAAGGCAAAAACTTACTGCCACCGAAACAACGCTGGACTTCCTTCTCCGTCGCCAACCCCAAAAACGAAACCCAGGAAACCCCCATCAATTTGCGGGAAAAATTGGGGGGCGAAACGGGGTTATTAGCTTACGGAATAACAGCCCGAACCACGTCCTATCAGAAAAACGGAACCACCCAATGGAACGAACCGGAATATTATGGTTTAGTTGAATTGACAAATTTGGGCGTATTTGCCCAGTGGTTTCCCGAGTCCGGGTTGGTGAGAGTCAACCATTTGGATGACGGTTCGGCGGCGGAATCGGCGTCCGTCGAGATTTACAAATCCCAGTTGGAAGCGACGACATTTCCGGACCCCGAACCCTGTGCGTCCGGGACGACGGATGAGAACGGATTGTTGCGGTTGAATGGGGAACAATTGCGGGGATGTATGGACGGAAACCGCTTCGAGAAAGGGCCGCAATTATTGGCGATCGCAAAAGAAGGAAACGACTGGGCGTTTACCCGGACATTTTCTTATAGCGGCAGTTACGGCTACGGAATTTACGCCAATTGGGAAAACAATCAACCCATTTCTCGCGGGACGATTTTTTCCGATCGCCAACTCTACCAACCGGGCGAACCCGTCGCCTTAACCGGAGTCGCGTCCTATTTGCAAAATGGTGAATTGAAACTCGATAAAAATATCCCCTATGCCCTCACCCTGGAAACGCCAAGCGGAGAAAAACGGCAACTCGGAGAGTATCAAACCAACGAATTCGGCACATTTTCCGTCGAATTAGATTTGCGGCCGGACGATCCCTTGGGCAACTATGCGATCGCGGCAAAAAGTAACGGCGGGGTGGAAATTGCCGGTAATTTCCGAGTCGCGGAATTCAACCCCCCCAACTTCAAAGTTGACCTGAATCTCGATCGCGAATTTGCCGTTCCCGGCGATACCCTGACCGCCACCGCCAAAAGCGATTATCTCTTCGGTGCCCCCGTCGTCGGCGGCGAGGCGGAATATTACGTCACCCGGACGGCGACGGATTTCACCCCCCAAGGTTGGGATAAATATAGTTTCGGGCGACAGTGGTTTTGGCCGGAAGAAAAACCCGCCGTGCCCAGCGACGTTTTGCAGCGATCGCGGCAACTCGACGACAGCGGAACGGGCACGGAAACCGTGATGATTTCCGATGACTTACCCTATCCGATGCGGTATCGGGTGGACGTGGATGTTAAAGATGTCTCAAACCTGTCGGTGGCGAATTCAAAAAGCGTGGTTGCCCTCCCCGGCGATCGCCTGATCGGACTGAAAACCAAGTTCGTCGCCGAAGCCAACCAAGCCTTTCCGGTGGATGTTATCGTCACCGATATCAACGGTAAATCCCTCGATAATATTCCCCTAAAATTGCAACTGCAAAAAATGAATTACAGCAGCATCACCCGCGTGGTGGAAGGGGGGCAAAGCGATCGCAATCAGATCGAATACGAAACCGTGGCGACGCTGGATGTCCGCAGCGAAAATACCGCCAAAACCGTCGAACTGACCGCCCCCGAGTCCGGTTCTTACCGCATCCAGGCGACATTTGCCGACGAAAAAAACGACAGTCCCAACGCCACGGACATCCAAATTTGGGTGACGGGAGACGAGGCGGTTCGCTGGGGAAATCGTTACGATAACCGCCTGGAAATTAAACTCGATCGCGACACTTACCAACCCGGAGATACGGCAACGGCGTTGATTCAATCTCCCTACGAAGAAGGCGAACTCTTTTTCGCCGTCATCCGCGATCGCACGTTCTACGAAACCCTGATTCCCGTCAAGGGCGGCGCCCCGGAAATTCGGTTTCAAGTCACGCCGGAAATGTTGCCCAATGTGGCAGTAGAAGCGGTATTGGTGAGACAAGGAAAATCTCTCTCCGAAATTGAACCGGGAAGCTTGGATAACTTGGTATCAATCGGGATGACACCCCTACAAGTTGACAAGGCGAAAAAATACCTGCAAGTCAACGTCAACCCCACCCAACCGGACATTCAACCCGGTTCCGAAGAAACCCTGAAATTGACATTATTCGATTTCCAAAATAAACCGATTCGCGGACAAATCACATTGATGGTCGTCAACGATGCGATACTGCAATTAAACGGCTATCGCCCCCCCAATTTGGTGGATACGGTTTACGCCGAACAGTCGATTTCGACCAATTTCAGCGATAATCGCCCCGACGTCCAATTGGAACAGCGGACATCCGCCTTGGAAAAAGGTTGGGGATACGGCGGCGGACTCTCTGCCGGGACTGCGGCGACTTCTGTACGCCAGGATTTCAAACCCCTCGCCTATTATGACGGTTCGATTGTGACGGATAATGATGGAAAAGCCGAAGTTACCCTCACCCTCCCCGACAATTTAACCACCTGGCGGGTGATGGCAGTCGCCAGCGATGGCAACCTCAACTTCGGTTCCGGGGAAGCCACATTTATCACCACCAAACCCCTATTATCCAATCCGATATTACCGCAATTTGCGCGGGTGGGCGATCGCTTTTTGGCGGGGGTTTCCGTCACCAACCGGGAAAACGCCGAAGGACGGTTGAACATCACCGGAAATGTGGACGGCGGTATCCGATTTACCGCCGGAAATAATACCAGCCACAACCTGAAAACCAAAGCCGAACCCGACACCCAAGCCTATCGCTTTCCCGTCGTCGTTGAAGATACCGAAACCGCCGAGATTCAATTTACCACCCAATTGCAAAATCTGGGCGACAGCTTCCAAGTTCCGTTAGAAATTAAACCCTTGGAAGTCTCCGAAACTGCGATCGCATCCGGAACCGCCACCGAAGCGATTACAATTCCCGTCAATGTCGATAAAGAGGTAATTCCCAATGCGGGGGGATTGAACATTTCCCTGGCGAGCACCTTGATTCCCCAATTGACGGAACCCGCCAAACAGATTTTTGAACGGGAATACTACCCCTTCCTCGAACCGGCGGCAAGTCAACTATTAATCGCCTCCAATCTGCGGATTCTCGGCGAGAAATATAATAACTTGGAGGATCTGAATTTGGAAAGTCGGGGGAATGATGCGATCGCAACCTTAAAAACCCTCCAGGGAGAAGACGGTGGCTTCCGCTATTTCCCCGATGCGAAAACATCCGATCCCGTCCTGTCCAGCTATGCGGCGGAAGCATTGGCAACGGCGAAAATAGCCGGATTTGAGGTTGATAATAATCGCATCGAACGCCTCAAAACCTACCTGAATCAAGTGATCGCAGATCCGAGTCAAAATGACTTCTGTGGCGATAATATCTGTAAAAACCGCCTGCGTCTGAATGCGTTGATGGCGTTGTCCGCCTTGGGGGAAACTCGCGGCGATTTCATGGCGGAAATTTACGGAATTCGGGAACAATTCGATCCCGTCACCCAAATCGAACTCGCCCGCTATCTCGCCAATTTCCCGGAATGGCAACAGGAGTTCAATACCCTATTTGATGAAATCCAAGAAATTATCTACCAAACCGGGCGGACGGCAACCGTTAATTTACCCAATGGATATCAGTGGTTGGACTCCCCCGCCACCGTCCAATCCCAGGCGTTGCGGTTATTTATCGCCCAAAAGCAACAGCCGGAAACCGTCGGTAAATTAGTCCAAAGTCTGCTGAATCTGCGGCGGGAGGGCACCTGGCGAAACCGCTACGATACCGCCGAGGCGTTAACCGCTTTGGTGGCTTACGCGGAAACCGAACCCACGCCGGAAAACCTGCGAGTCGCCATCACGTTGGGAGATCTAAACTTGGGTTCGACGCAATTTGAAAGCGATCGCAATACCAGTTTCAACCTCGATATCCCGATGGAAGAATTGCCCAAAGGAGACAATCAACTGGTGATTCAACCCTCCGGTTCCGGACAGTTAAATTATTGGGTAGAATACGGCTATCGCCTGGAAGGAAACCAGCCCGGAAGACTGAACGGACTGCGGGTGATCCGAACCGTCCGCCCCGCCAATGACAGCGAAATTCTGTACACCTCCGGACTGTCGGCGGAATCCAAACCCTTGGAAGTGAAACCCGGACAGGTATTCGATATCGGATTGGAAATTATCGCCGATCGCCCCGTCGATCGCGTTATAATTACCGACCCCCTCCCCGCCGGATTTGAAGCCGTCGATGCCAGTTTCCAAACCAGCAATCGAGCCCAAACCGCCCAGTCGGATAGCTGGGAAATCGGCTACCAAACCATCTACCGCGATCGCATTTTTGCCTACGGCGATCGCCTCGAACCCGGCGCCTACCAACTGCACTACCTCGTCCGTTCCGTCACCCCCGGCGAATTCATCTGGCCCGGGGCGAAAGCCGAATTGCAATATGCCCCCGAAGAGTTCGGACGCACCGCCTCCGGACTGCTGGTGGTGTCCGATCGCTAAACTTTGGCCCCCCACCCCTCCATTCAGATGGGGCTCCCCTCTCCCAAAGTTGGGAGAGGGGTTGGGGGTGAGGGCGAGAACATAGACCATTCACCCCACCCCACCAAAAACCCCTGAAACCTCTGTCTGAAGGGAGATTCAGCCCCCGCCGAAAAAAAGATCAAAAAAATTTCAGAAAAGGGTTGACACGCCCGAAAAGATTCGCTAAGTTATTAAAGGTGAAAGGCGCGGTCAGCACCGGACACACCAACAAGCCCCCATCGTCTAGAGGCCTAGGACACCTCCCTTTCACGGAGGCGACAGGGATTCGAATTCCCTTGGGGGTACTCCAAAACCAAAGGCTAAGGCAGAGATTTCCAAAGAGTCTCTGCCTTCGTCTTTTGGGAATAGGGAATGGGGAATGGGGAATGGGGAAAAGGCAATAGGCAATAGGTTTTCTTGACCGTTGCTCCCTACACCCTACACCCGACTCCCGACTCCCGACTCCCGACTCCCGACTCCCGACTCCCGACACCCGACTCCCGACTCCCTAAAACTTAGGGTACGATCTTGCCCATATAATTCCCCCAGAGTCGCGCGGCGTCGGCACTGCTGCCGCGGGTGGGGGAATTGTCGTCGTTGCCCAGCCAAACGCCGGTGGTGAGGTTGTCGGCGGGGATATAGCCGATAAACCACAGGTCAACACTCGAGTTGGTGGTGCCCGTCTTTCCCGCTTCGCCCAACCCCAAACTGGCATTTTGGCCCGTTCCCCAGCGGACCACACCCTGCAGCAGGGACGTCAGGGTTTCCGTCACCACCGGGGAAATCACCTGGGGGACGGTGGGATTTTCGCGATCGTAGGCGTAGATCACCCGACAACTGTTGATATCCATCGGATCGATACAGTCGCTGCTGTCCAAAATGCGCCGGATCGCGTGGGGGCGGTGGGCCAGACCCCGGTTAGCGATCGCGTTGAAGGCCCCCGTCATTTCCAGCAGCGTCACCTCACTCTGTCCGAGAATCAGACCCGGAACTGGCTTCAACTCCGAACGGATGCCCAGACGCCGGGCCATCTGCACGACGGAATCCAACCCCACCTCCCGGGCGATCCGCAGGGCCGTGACATTTTCCGATAATGCCATCCCCCGGTACATATCGATCGCCCCACTACTGCGATCGCACCCCCGAAAGCTTTGTCCCTGCCAGGTCAGCGGTTCGCAGGAATAAGTCGCCCCGGGGGGAATCCCTTGATCCAAAGCCGCCGCGTAGGGAAAGAGTTTGAACGTCGATCCGGGCTGTCGCAGGGCTTGGGAAGCCCGGTTGAATTGACTTTCCCCGTAGTCCAAGCCCCCCACCATCGCCAATATCTCTCCGCTGGTGGAGTCCAGGGTCACGATCGCCCCCTGGGAAAACTCTTCCGATCGGCCCGTGGTGTTGATGGTTTGCCGCAGGGACGCCTCCGCCGAATTTTGGATGTCGAGATCCAAAGCCGTCTCGACGATAAAATTCCCCTCCCGGGCCAGTTGAGTCCCCAACAACCGCTCGATTTCGGCAAAGACAAAATCGTAAAAATAGGGAGCGGCGGTATTTTCCAAAAGTTCCCGGGCTTCGGGATTGATTTCGATCCGCGATCGCCGGGCTCGGTTAGCCTCTTCCTCGCCGACCATCCCCAAGACCACCATCCGATTCAGGACGCGATCGCGGTACTGCACCGCCAACTCGTAATTTTGGATCGGGTTGAACGTATTCGGCGCCGGCAAAATCCCCGCCAGGGTCGCCGCCTCCGACAGCGTCAAATCCGCCGCCGACTTGCCAAAATAAAACTGCGCCGCATCCTCAAACCCGTATAAATCCAACCCCAAATAAACCCGGTTCAAATAGGTCAGCAGCAGGGTATTTTTCCCGTAAACCGTCTCCAACTTCAGGGCGACGATCGCCTCCCGCAGCTTCCGCCCCGCCGAATCCTCCGTCCCCACATAATCCCGAAACAGGTTGCGGGCCAACTGCTGGGAAAGCGTGCTCCCCCCCTCGCGAATTTCTCCCCCCTCCCAGTTCGTCACCAGGGCCCGGGCGATCCCGATCGGGTCGATGCCCAGATGCCAGTAAAAGCGGCTGTCCTCCGAGGCGATCACCGCTTTGGGCAAATATTCGGAAAAATCGGCGAGGGCCTCCAACTCCAGGTGGGCAGTGTTGTTGGTCGGACTCCGCAGGGGAATATTATCTTGGGAGTAAATCACCACCGGGCCGGCGATCGTCCGGGGCAAAGGCCGCACCGCGAACTTTTGCCACTCCACCAGCACCACCGCCGCGGCCAACGCCGTCACCCCGCAGATGCCATAAAATCCGTATCGCAACGCCCGGACGTACCAGGGCGGCGGATCGACAAACTGAACCCGGACGCCATTCGCCAGTTCGGGGGGACCCAAGGTGATCACGTCGCCGTGACGCAGCGGAAAGGTTTCGATGCGGCGAGAACCCTTATAAATTCCATTGGTGGAATTTTCATCTTTGATAAAAAACTGCCGGGACGGACGCTCTCCGAACGGCGTTTTTTGGGGTGCCTGTCGCAGCAGGCACAGGTGAACTTGGCTGACGACGGGGTTACGGATGACGATATCGCTCGATCGCGAAGACCGTCCCACGACGTAGCGATCGCCCAACAAAGGATAGACGTCCGCGCGATCGGCGTCGGCATTTTGCACCCAAAGTTCCGGAACCCTGCTGTTGGGCTCAAGGGCAAGCCGGGAGAAGTTGACCTTAGCTTGAAGGGTCTGAACGACCTGGGTAATGGCACCAAGAACAGTATTTGACTTCTGGGGAGGCTTGCTAGATGACATATTTGGCGAGTATTTCGCATATAGCCCTACTGGCTATTTTAACGTTTCTGTGGGCGGGAACATCTTGAATTGGGGTGTGGGGAGGGGGGAGTAGGCAATAGGCAATAGGCAATAGGCAATAGGCAATGGGCAATGGGTAATGGGCAATGGGCAATGGGCAATGGGTAATGGGTAATGGGGGGATGGTTTCCCTTCCGCTTCCTCCGCTTCCTCCGTCCCCCTGCCTTCTCAATCGAAGTCCGTGGGCCAATCGGGGTTGCGGTAGTGCTCGAAGAAGCGGCGGATCTGGTGGGGGAGTACCCGGGAGTGAGAGACTTCCGGGATTTGGTCTTCGGCGAAAAAGTCCACCGCCGGGGTTTCGTAGCTGGGTGTGGCTTCCCCGCCGACGATTTCGCATCGGAAAAATAGCTTGTAGACGTGGAAGGGGAGGGGGGGACGGTGGCCCTGGTGAGTGCGATCGTAGACGGCCAGGAGTTTGACCACTTTGACTTCAAAGCCGGACTCTTCAAAAATCTCCCGCGTCACCGCCTGGGAGGGGGTTTCGTTCACGTCCACCCAACCCCCCGGCAGGGTCCAGCGGTTGTTGTCCAACATCTCCTGAACCATCAAAATCCGGGAGTCCCGAAACACCACCCCCCGGGTATCGACTTTGGGGGTGGCGTAGCCGGACTGTTGGGAAAACAGGTCGAGAATCCGATCTTTCGGCGTATCGCTGTGGCGGGACAAAATCTCGGCGGCGACATCCCGGATTTGTCGGTAGCGTTGGGCGTCGAATTCGTTTTCGGTGAAATGCAGGCCCGTTTGCGCGATCGCCTGCAATGTTTTGCCCCAGGTCAGCCAGTCCGGTTCCATCGCAATTCTGTTCCTCCCGTCAATTTCTCTATAGGCTACACCATGCCCGGGATAGATTTCGGGGAAGGTCGATTTTCGCTACACTCGGTCAAAACCGATAATGGACGTCAATTTTTATGGTATTTAATAGCTTCGCTGATATCTTCCGAGTCATCGTCGGGGGAATTGTAATTTATGCCTTTCTGGTGCTCCTACTGCGGATTTCGGGAAAGCGCACCCTTTCCAAAATGAACGCCTTCGATCTGATCGTCACGGTGTCCCTGGGAAGCACCGCCGCGAGTACCATCCTCTCCGAAAATGTCGCTTTGGCGGAGGGCGGGACGGCTTTGGCGATTCTCGTCGCCATGCAATATCTGGTGGCTTGGCTGTCGGTGCGATCGCAGTCTTTCCGCGGCCTGGTGAAAAATGAACCGACCCTCCTCCTCCGCGACGGAAATTTGCTCTCCAACGCTTTGAGAAAAGAGCGAGTCACCGGCGAGGAAGTTCGGGCCGCCATTCGCGATGCCGGTATCGCCCAGGTCGAAAATGTGGGGGCCGTCATCCTGGAAACGGACGGGACGTTGAGCGTTTTATCCAATTCTAAAGGAACGCCGACCGCCGTCACTGCGGACGTGGGGAATGCGGCGAAAGTTTGAATTTCCCTCCGCTCAAACTCGATTAGAAGCCAGACGATCCGCCCAGCGGGTCGTTTCCGGCAGGCGATATTTTGGCGTACATTGTAAGGTGTAATCGATCGCACTTTCCAAGCTGATGCGGTGTCCGGGAGAGACATATAACGGCCTGACATTTGTCCGCGATCGCACCACCGCCCCGATGGTTTCTCCCCGATCCTTCAACGGCCGCCAACTCCCCTTTTCTGGCGGCAATTCTTGATGGGTTCCGATCAGTCTGGATTTCGCCGCCCCGATGGTGGGAACGTCGATCGCGATGCCCAGATGACAGGCCAGACCGAACCGTTTGGGGTGGGCGATTCCCTGTCCGTCACAGATCATTAAATTGGGAATCATCGTCAATTTTTCCAACGCATCCAAAATCACCGGAACTTCCCGGAAGGATAGGAAACCGGGGAGGTAAGGAAACGTGGTCGGGCGGCGGGCGATCGCCGTTTCTTGCAGTTGCAAATCCGGAAAACTTAACACCGCCACCCCCGCCTGGGATATGGTATAATTATCCAAAAATCCGACATCGACTCCCGCCACATATCGAACCGCTTCCAGGCGATCGCCCGTGACGACGAGGGATTTTAACTGCTCTTGGATGGCGATCGCATCTGCCGCCGTTTCCGGCCAGGTTTCCGGGTGTCGAATCTTCATGACCGAATTGCCAGCTCTTGCGTGATATAGCGCTGTGCGCTGGGGTGTAGGGTGTAGGGTGTAGGGTGTAGGGAAGGAAAATTCCCTTGGGATCAGGGTTTCGATATTTTCCCCCCGATCCTAAACTGTAAACGCCGCGATCGCTCGTTGCTATATCATTGATATGATAACCTCGATCCATTTCAATCGTCAAAAAGCACCGCTTGGGAATCAATTCCCTTTTCTTATAGCTCAAATCATCGGTCGATGATTGGGGAGGTTGAAGGAGGGGAAAACTGGATCTGATATAGCAACCGACAAGGTGGTTGGGACAGTCTATGTTCAACCGAGTCCACGCTTGCGTGGACTTTTGCGATTCGCCTTGAAATTCATTTCAAGGCGGGTGATATCTCTGTTTCCCAAAAAGCCGATCGCGCGTCCACGGTCTATTCTGACCCAGAATAACTCGCCCCGTGGTACAATATTTTCAACGCTTCTTCCAAATCCGATGTAATCCTCCGGGTCGCCTCTTTTTTGGCTGACAAATCCTCCGAATCCACCGAAATCGGATCGCCAACTTTGATCCGAACTCGCGACCCCCAAGAAATCGGCGGTTGGCGATTGTAGCGGAGGGCGACGGGGACGATCGATAATTTTAACTCGGGCTTTTTCGCGATCGCCTGCAGTGCGATCCTCGCCACCCCCGGTTGAATCGGGTGAATTTCATTATCCTGAAAAATATGCCCCTCCGGAAACAGCACCAGCATCTCCTCATTTTCCAGGAGTTCCACACTGTAGCGGATACTCGCCGTCCCGGGACGATCGCGATCGAGCGGAAATCCCCCCAGGTGGCGGACAAACCACCCCTGTATCCCCCGAGTTTGTTCGAGGAGTGTCATAAATCGCAGATCCCGGCCCGTCACCCGCCGTCCTGCCAGGTATCCCAACAAAATCGGATCCCACCGCGATCGGTGCGTGGGGGCGAAAATCACCGCCCCGTCCCGGGGGAGGCGTTCGTGACCTTCGACTTCGATACTTTTAAAATAGAGCGGGATCGCAATTCTACCGACCAAAAAATACGTCAGGGGAGTGAGCCAAGGTGAGATTTGGGAATCGATGGAGTGCGAATCCTCCGGATGCCGAGATTCGGATTCTGACATTGCCACCCCAACTCTAAATTTTACCTTCAATCATTTTAAAGTAAACGGTAAACGATCGCCAATTTTGAATCGGAGGAGACACCTTTGGCCGCGCTCATTTCCCTGTTTGTCGCCGTTTCGCTGTCGTTGTTCATCACCCGTCTGGCCACGGAAGCCCTGGTGATGACGGGTTTATCCCGCCAGTCCGCCACATTTCAGGCGCGATCGGCATTTACCGGCGCCGGGTTCACCACCGACGAATCGGAAAAGGTGGTCAACCACCCGGTGCGCCGCCGCATCGTCCTGTGGCTAATGTTCCTCGGAAATGTGGGACTTGTCACGATGGTGTCTTCGGTGGTGCTGACGTTTCTTTCCAGCAGCGGAGATACCGACGGGTGGCTGGTGCGGATACTAGCCCTCGCTGGCGGAATGGTGCTGTTGTGGGGAATTACAAACAACCGCATCTTCAACCGCCATCTCAATCGCCTAGTGCGCTGGACCCTGCGCCGCTGGACCCGCCTGGACGTGCGGGACTACGCCAGTTTGCTGCGGTTGCAGGGGTCTTATCGCGTTTTGGAATTGCAGGTCCGTCCGGAGGATTGGCTGGCGAACCGAAATTTACAGGAATTGAATTTGCGGGCGGAGGGGGTGATGGTGTTGGGGATCATTCGGGCGGACAAGACCTATGTGGGGGCTCCCAACGGAACGACCTGCATTTACCCTGATGACCTGCTGATCTTGTACGGGCGCCAACCCGCCTTGGCTGAGTTGGATTCCCGCCGCGCTGACTATCGGGGAGAAAAGGCGCACCAAGAGGCGATCGCCATCAACCGCCGCATCCAGGAAGAACAGCAGAAACAGGATCTCAAACCCCAATAAAAACTTTACCTAGCGAATGCAATTTTTTACACGTCCTTGAAGACTGCATAATTCGCCAACGGCTATCCTATAGTTATTTGGAACGCAAATAACCACGGACTATTTTAGTTATGAACTCGGGCATCTACTCCACCTCCAACTCCCACTCCCTCCACCGCCGCAGTTGGAACCGCATCTCCCGCGATCGCGCCAATTCCTCTCCCGTCGAGGTGGTCGAAATCTATTTCACTCCCCTCCAACGTCGGATTTTGCAAGAAGAAAAGGTTCCCCTAACCGGTGCCTGGTCCGTCCGTTTCAAGGCCCGCTGCAATCACTTGCGACTCAACGATCGCTGATCGGAATTATCGGGCTCAAGTCGGGGTGGCGGGGAGTTGAACCGGTTAATTACCACACTTTTTGTTTTTTGTCAACCCCCGCGAATTTGAGGAAAAAAATATTCGTGCGTTGGCGGAAGATTTTAAATCGGCGATCGCACCTCCCCCGAGGAAATGGGAAACGGTGAGATCGGACGTTGAGGCGATTGGGACGGGGCGATCGGGGCATCAATACTGCTGCTACCCACACGAAGGGTAAACTAACATATAGACTACAGTCTATCATTACCCAAAATCCCTGTCAAGTGACGGAACTTCGTCCGAGAATGAGAATCATTTTCACGCCCAAATTGGGGGAGATGATTGATAATTTGTATCGGATGTGCCGTCAATCATAAGTTTTGCCGATCGCGATCGCCCGGTTGTCGTCAGTCGGTATACCAAAATTTTCCGCCACTTCCTGCTACGATCGCCGCAACCCGACAAGATCGGCTAAATCACCCACGAGCTCGCCGAAAGGGCCAGCTTTTTTGAGATCGGGCGATCGGGTTGCCAAGCCTCCAGTGCAACCCGGGAGCGATCGCGGGTTTCTTCGTTTCTTTTTCGTCTCTATTCGGCAATCTGAGCCGTAGCCCGCAGCACCCGCAAGTGATGTTGGATTCTCTGAGAGTACGCTTGCAGGGCATCCAGGTCAGACGGGGTAATGGCAATTCCTTTTTGGTGCAACCGTCGCAGTTGGTTTTCTCTCCGGCGGGTTTGGGAGTTCGACTCCGCCGGGTGGCCGGTGACACACAAACAAGTGATGTCCATATCGTTGATAGGGATTGGGTTCGTCATGGCTGTGGATGCTCCTGTTTCAAAATCTGTTTCAGAGCAACTGGTTTTCCGGCTTGTCCTCACGTCTGCTATCAAATATTACGCGATCGCAGAAAGTGAGTACATCCAACAGATCGTTCACCCGTTCGGGTGAGTCGGGAGACGTCCTCACACATTGGCAGCCTAACCGAGGGTTTAATGTTTGCTCTTAATTGATTAAGATACCAGCAATTGTAAACTTCCGCATCCCTTGCCGTAAAGGGGGTTGAGGAAAAAACCTGAACTTTTCCGTACCTTTTTTCACCCTTGGGGGGGCTAACTCCCCCCAGCGGAGAGCAACTGATTTTCCCAACTCCTGAACTTAATAAGGGTGTGGGGTGTGGGGGGGATTGACAATTGACAATTGACAATTAATTTTCTGACTCCCGACTGTTGCGGGGGGGGGCGAAAGCCTTTCGCCCCGACAATGTTAATTGGACAGGGGTAGGATAGCTCGATTGTCGATCGCTTTCGATGCGCTGAACCCCCGGAAATAGCGGCGCACGGCGGGGGGGAACTCGGGGAAGTCGAATTTCGGGTCGCCGTCGGCGATATCTGCCCAGAAGTAACGCAGACTCGGCGCCCACCGTTTTGCCTCTGCTTCGAGGAGGCACAGCGGCGGTCCGGTGAGCAACCGCATCATGAACGGAAACGAGCGATCGCCCATCCATTCCTTGGAAGTCGTCGCCAATTCTGGAAAGTCGGGAACCGATGTGATGCGGTGGGATTCGATTTCCAACCACTGCCTGCCGCGATCGTCCGTGCGAAAATTAAGGGTGCGGTAGGGGTGGGGATAGCTGACCAGAGAGCCCGTGGTGATGTCGTACATCCCCCGCCATTCGGCGATATCCTGAACGTGGAGGTGGCCGGTAAAAATCAATTTCACCCCCGCCGCGTGGAGGAGTGCCAACAGTTCCGGGGCATTTCCGAGCATATAACGGCGCCCCAGGGCGTTGGTGGACTGTCCCGGCAGGTGCTCGATGACGTTGTGGTGGATTGTCACCAACACCAGTTCGCCGCGGGACGCCGCCAAAACTTCCCGCAGCCAGTGCAATTGTTTTTCGTCCAGATATCCGATCTGGGTCCGTGTTTCGTCGAACCAATTGGAGTTCAAACCGATTAGTCGCAGGCCGGGGAGGAGTTCGCGGGTGTAGTAGAGGCGATCGCGATCGGTGTAGCCGCAGTGGGGGTAATATGCTGGAAAATCCGACAAGCCGATCAGGTGTCCGTCAGTTTGAGCCAGAGGGACGTCGTGATTGCCGGGGATGACGTAAACCGGATAGGGGAGTTGGGCGAGGCGATCGCTTAACCAAGCGTGATTGTCCCGTTCCCCGTGCTGGGTGAGATCTCCGGGCAACAGGAGGAAGTCGAGATCCAGGGTTGCCAGGTGTTCGAGAACCTGTTCCAACGCCGGAATGCCGACCTCCACCAGGTGAAAGCGGTTGGGGTGATCCCAGATGGTGTGGGGAAGGGCGACGTGTAAATCGCTGGCGATCGCAAATCGAAAGTTTAGAGCCATACACTAAACTCTATCATGTCGATTCTGCAAAAAATTCTCGGGCGATCGATTTCGATGGATAGCCTCAACATCAGGTGTTGAAACCCCCCCCGACAACCCGATTGATTCGGATGCCGACTCCCCTCAAATTGAGATAAGCTGGAGGAAGAGGCTTATGGCACGAACTGATATGGTAGCAAACTTGCGTCGCCCGATCTTGGTGGGCGGAATCGGACTTTCTTTAACCCTGTGGCTGTGGGATAGCGTCGGAGAGTCGGCGGTAGAATTGGGAGAAACGGCCCTCTTCGGTGCGATCGCCCTCGGCGGCGGTCTGTGGTGGCTGCAGCGGCAGGTCCCTAAACCGGAGGCGGTCCCCACCCGTTCCCAACCCGTCGATCGCGAAACGGTAGAAGCCGCGATCACCCGCACGGAAACGGCCATCGACCAGTTGGCGGCGGAGGCGGAAACTGCCGGTTCTGAACATAACCTCGCGGAAGCGATCGCTTCCCTGCGAAGTCGGGCGGCGGCGCTGCGATCGCACTTGGATCGCCAAGAATTGCGTTGGGTGATTACCGGTGCCCCGAAAGTGGGAAAAACGGCGTTAAAAACGGTATTGGAAACGGCGATAAAAACGGAAAAACCCTTCACCCTGGCGGAGGTGGCTGACGATCACTTGCCGGAATTGGAAACGGCCGATTTGGTCTTATTTTTGGTAGCCGGAGATATCACCGACCCCGAATATAAAACCCTGCGTTCTCTGTGCGATCGGCAGCGGGTTCTATTGGTATGGAACAAACAGGATCAGTGTCCCCTCGCTAATCAAGTGGTGGTTTTGCAGCAACTCCGCGATACCGTCGCCGAACAATTGACGCCGGAAGACGTGGTGGGGGTGGCGGCTTCTCCGAGTCCGATCAAAGTCCGCAAATACGAGGACGAAGGGTCCGTCCGCGAGTGGATGGAGGAACAGTCCCCGGAATTGGAAATGCTCACAGAACGCCTGGATGGGCTATTGCAAAAAGAGGCGGAAATGCTGGTTTGGGCGACCACGGAACGGGAGGCGATCGCATTGCGGGGAGAGGTGAAAAACCACCTGAATCAAATCCGCCGCGATCGGGCACTTCCGATTGTGGAACAATATCAGTGGATTGCCGCCGCCAGTGCCTTCGCGAACCCGGTGCCCGCCCTCGATATCCTCGCTACGGCCGCGATCGGAACTCAGTTGGTGGTGGATTTGGGCAAAATTTATCGGCGGCAATTCTCCCTCGAACAGGCCGGGGAAGTCGCCAAAACCCTCGGTGCCCAGATGGTGAAATTGGGCCTGGTGGAACTGTCTACGAAGACGTTGAGCACGATTTTGAAAAGCAATTCCGTCACCTACGTCGCAGGAGGTGCGATTCAGGGAGTTAGTGCCGCATACCTGACCCGAATTGCCGGGTTGAGTCTGATCGAGTATTTCCAAACTCGGGAAAATGAAGAGAGTGAAAAAGAGGGGGTTTCTTTGAATGTCGATTCCCTGAAAAATATCATCCAGGGGGTCTTCCAAAATAATCAACAATTGGGAACCTTGAAAGCCTTCGTCGGACAGGCGATGAACCATGTAAAAGTTGAACAGAAGCCCTCCCTACAGGAAGCCAAGTAATATCAGATCTGGTTATTGACCGGACAGACTCCCTTGAGAGAGGCAATAGGCAACAGGCAATAGGCAACAGGTCTGGGGAGGGGGAAACGGGGATTGTGTAAGTATTTAAATGGACTTGATATGATTCGACCCAAAATAGGGGCGCATGAGCGCCCCTTGAGGTTCTAACATCCGTCGAAGTATAGACTAGAGTTTGGGTGATTCTTGTTCTGCGATAAATTCGCGATCGTTCGATGCCAGCAGGCAAGCCAAACCGAACGAAATAAACGGACCACAAATAAAAATAATGAGTTCAAGACCTGTCATCACAGACCTCCGGGGAAAGTTGCTCGTATCGTCATCCGTAAAATTACTGAATCATTTGATAGACGGGTCTACCTTCATTCAGTAATTTTACCGAGAATTTTTCCTCCTCAAACCCACTCAAATCGTTTCAATAATTCTCTAACTTCAATATACCCCCAAACGTCAACAATTAAAATATCCTTAACTTGAATCCGGAAAATTTGTTCGATTCTTTACAAAAAAATGGGCGATCGCTTTCCCGGAGTTGAAGTAACAAAACTTCACAATTCGGGCGATCGCCTCCTTTCTCCGAGTCCCGGAGTCCATCCCGAGAGTCAGAGGACTCTACCGCACTCATCGACGAGATAGCACAGGGCCCGGAACCGCAGGCCCACGACCTGCTCGTAGAAAGGGTTCAACTTACAAAGGGGCGGAATTCTCAACAGGGTGCGTCCGAAGAGTTTGACTTCCCGTTCAAAGGGACATTGGGCGGGTATGATTCGATATAGAAATAGGGCTAATTCTGGATTGTGAATCTCGATACTATCGAGCCACTGACGCAGGGGTTTAAGAAGTGAAGATAGAAGATAATCCATGACACACAAAGTCCAATTGGTGGGAATTGAATTGCGATTGGGTATATTTGCCACCATAACCAATCGCGATCGCCCCATGGGTAAAGCAATGGCAAAGATTGGACAAAGTTTGGTAAACTTTCTGTAAAGTTATGGGGGACTTTGTTCTCGAAACTTCAACTCCGCACCCGAGTCAATTTGGACACCAAACAGTCAACAATTAACCTCAAAAAACAGTATCGTCAGATACAAAAATTCCATCCGAATTCAAAAAAATCTTAAAGATTGGGGCGATCGCGCCGGATATAATGATCTCAGCCCAACTTTGACAACTCTGTGGAGAACACAGGCAGGATGCCTGTGCTACCCGGTCTCAACACAGGCAGGATGCCTGTGCTACCCGGTCTGTTCGGGCTTAACCTCCGGCGGCAAAAGTACCCAAAATAATAATTGACAGTGCCAAACCGGGTAACAGGAGGATTCCCAGCATCAACATTTCGTGTCCGGTCATCTACAGTTTCTCATCTCTTAACGCCAGGAAATAGCATAGCATTTCTGGGCGAGAAAATTACCCGATCTTAACAATTATTTCACACTCACTTTTGAGGAACAATTCAACCATGCGAAAACGAGTTAAACTGCTGTCCCTGGCTGTAGCGATGACGGTTTCCCTGCTGGCGATGGGGGCGACGTTGGTGGTGCTGGGGATTTTTGACGAAATTTTGAATTGGGACCTTTTCAGCTATCAGGTCGAACAGGTTTTGACCGGGATCTTTTTTGCGAGTGTGGCCCTGAGTATTTTTGGCGTGGCGATCGTCTTTGTTTTGGGGATTCAAGAAATCGTGCGATCGATTGATTTACTCCAAAAAAGTCGGGGGTTGGACGAGTTCGATGCCGTACCAGAGGCACCGAAGACTACTTATTTGTTGTATATGGCGGGATTGGTGGCCGTTTTTTCCGCTTTGATCGGCTTTCTCTCCTTCACCAATTATCGAATTACGGCCCACCGAACCAAAGTTTTTAAACGCATCGCCACGGAACAGATGCAAGGACTAAAATCTCAATTTGTGCAGGAAATTTCCCGGTTGGAGGAACCGCCGGAAAAAAATGTTCCGCAAACGTTGAATGATTTAATTAAAAGTGTTGAAAAGCTGTCTTTTGTTAACAGCTTGACTCTCTACCTTCCGGATACAGAAGACGAAGTGATTATTTGGAGTTACGACTCTTGGGAGATTGACAATAAAGACGAAAACGGATTCGATCGCTACCTCGTCGCCAAGGAGTATGAACAGGCGATTCAGAGCGCATTTCAGGGAAAACCGGAACTGCTTCAAGCCCTGAATGGGAAGACGGGTTTTCAATGGTATTACCTGATCCGAAATGCTCAGAATCAACCCATCGCTGTTTTGCGGATTGACGGCAATTCTAGCGAGAATTTCCGGGAATATAAGTTGGGCAGCTAATGTTCGATCGCACCTTCTAAGGCGAGTTGTAAATCCCGCGTCAGATCGGCGATGGCTTTGCGACGACTCGCCTTGTAATCGTCACAGCGATCGGAGACGGAAATGGGATCGCAGACTTTCGTTTTGACCAACTGTTTGCCCAAATTTGGGGTTTTTCCGGGATCGGTTCCCTTCAGCCGCGCCACCACCGTCCAGATGATAATTGTCGTGTCGGCAAAGCGATCGAAGCTGGGATTTTCTCGGATATATTCCCCTGTGACGGCGACGAAACTTTCCACCAGCCTCATGTGCCACATCCGCAAACTTGCCTCCTCCGCGACGCGATCGGCCAGACCGCGATCGACGGGCGACAATTCCTCCCGAGACTTGAGATCGTCCCGATAAATGTACTCCCAACCCGCCTGTTCGAGGCGACGGCAGCGACTCGTCAGGTCGCCGGTGGCTTTGACTGCAAAATAGGCTTCCGCGACGCCGAGGGCGATGTCGAGGAGGCGATCGAGTCGGGTTTTCAAAGTATCCGTTTCGCTTGACTTGGGAATATCTTGATGGTAGAATTGTCGATAGAAGTTCTCCATCACATTTAGGAGATGATTTCCCAGGCGGATCAGTCGGCGATATAATTTATCAAAATTGGGACTCCGGTTCTGACTCGACAAACCGCAGTCTTTTTCCATCCCCGACAACAGGGCTTCGAGGGCGGGCCAGTTGTCGTTGAGGTAGTGATACTGTACGTTGAGGGGGACGATCGCAACGGTTTCATTTCGGTTCAGTTTTCGCAGGTCTTCGACACACCAAAACCCCATCTGGGCGATGCCCGGTTCGAGGGGGCTGACCCGCTGATTGTGGCCGTTTGTCGCCCCTTCAGGTGCGGCGGCTATCGGAAAGCGACCGTTGACGAATAAATGGCGGGCGGACTTCAAACCGGGGCGGTCCATCGTCCCCCGCAAAATGGACGATCCCCCCAGTTTTGGAAATAGCCAGGTGACGGAATTTCCGGCCCACAAAGGGATGCCGCGATCGTAGATAAAATGCAGGTGGAAGAAGTCGGGAAGGGAGATATTTTGGGATTTGGCGAGATCTGGAATTCGCCGCCAAAATACTTGGGAAAGGGCGATGGGATCGTCGGGGTTGGGGTGTCGGAAGGCGACGAGAAAGCGAACCTTTTGCTGGTGGAATTGTTGAAATAACTCGATCAAGCGATCGCCCCCCTCGACTTCAATATCCGCGATCGGCGTTTTCCAACGCATCCACAGCGGCATGAATGTCCGACACAGACGCAGGACGAGGGGATTAAAATTGGGGGGCAGAAATTCTAAGGCGGGTTGGGCACGGGTTGTCAATTCTGGCATGAGATTGCACGATTGGGGTGATGCTAACCTTATTATGCCCGGTTTGTCGCCAATTCGCCAGAACTATTTTTGATGTGCGATCGCTTCGAGGCTTCAAACTCCGCCGACCGAGGCGAGGACGAAAAAATAAGCGATCGTCAAAATAAAAAACCTTAGCAAGCACAATAAAGAGGCCAAAACTTGAGGGATATTTAATTTTCTCTCGAAATCAAAACGAGGAAATGCGACCAAAAACATGATGCCGGTAAAAAGACAAGCTGACGGGTTCGCTTGTCCGTCGGCGAGAATGATAATTGTCAGGACGATACTGTAAATCGACAATAGCCAACAGGCAATCTTTTTCGCTTGCATTTTCTTGATTATGGAACAAACAAAAAAAAATTATCGGTTGATGAGATTTCTAAATTGTTTCATTCCATATAGCTATTATATAGCAGTGTGACATGATTCGTGAAAAATCGATCCGCTTGAAGCCCCCAGTATTGGGGGTTTGGGGGCCAGACAATTTTACAAATGATTTCACACTGCTATATGTCGTCTTCATCCTCTGTTGCGATGGGCATTTCCACAATTTCTTGCCAGAGAGAAATGATCGCCTCGCCAACCCCATCGGCTCGCAATCGTTCTAAAACACTGCCAGATTCTACTTTTAAGTCGGGAAATGTCAGTAACAAAAGAGCGAGGTCGCGCCAGTCAGTACCGGCTTTTGGCTTTCCTTTTCGTTGATAGTAAGCAATAACCTTACTAGCAATTAATGCCTCTGGCTCCATCACCAACACGCCCTCGAATGAACGGTGTTCGGGCAAGGCTTCAACTTGTCGAATATCAACCAAATGACGATTGCCTGTTTTTTGGACTTGATATAGACGATAACCCAAGCCCGCTTTCACTTGTCTGACGCGCATGGCAATGTAAAAGCGATCGCTCAAATAAGTTCGCAATTCCTCTGCCAATTCTGAACCCCGTAAAGCCATCAGGTCGATATCCTGGGTCATGCGTGGCTCGACCGTATAGGCATTGACAGCGTGTGCGCCAAAGATGACGACATCTTGGCGATCGCGCAGAAACTCAAAAATTGCACCATGAAGGGTGGCGAGGGGTAGGGATTCGCGATTCATAAATTCCTGAAAGCTTAATGTATCTGCACTTAACATGATTTGAAAGAGTTGAGGGTTAACTTTGGGTGATTTGTTGTTGCGCTCGATCGCACGGGAGGGCTGAAGCCCAACAACTAAAACTTTTTTATCGATGTTCCCGGCCGAGTAAAATCACGCTCAATGTGACGATCGCCACGCCCATCAATTGTACCACATTCAACGTTTCTTGAATCGTCACCCAAGCCAAAATAACGGTCAGGGCGGGATTGCTGGCGCCGATCATCGCCGCAGAGGTGGCGCCGATTAGTCGAATGCCATAATTATTCATCAGGTGTCCGGCAAACGTGACGATCGCGGACAAAAAACCGCCCACCCACAGCGGCTGCCAATTCAGATCGGAATTGGGATTATTTAACAATAATAAACTGACCACACATAATACCAAAGTCGTGGCAAAACTGATCCAGGTGAACGGAACCGGATGCAGGTTATTTTCAAAGGTTTTTTGGGCGTTGACGGTATACAGCGCGTAGGCGATTCCCGATCCGAGCCCCAAAAATACCCCCGCCAAACTGTAACTTTCCGAGGCGTTTTGAGTGTAGGGAATGGTGAGAAAACTGCCGAATAAAATTAACGCCATGATCGCCCAGCGAAATCGGCTGGGGGGAGTGCCGAACAGTTGCCAAGAAAATAAAGCTGTGAAAACGGGATAGGTGAAAAATAAGGTCATGGCAATTCCCGTTGCGATCAGACCGATGGAGAGATAGAGGAGGGCGAGGTAAAGAAACATCAACGCGCCGCCAACGAGCGATCGCACCAACAACGGACGATTTTTGGACTCGCCAAATTGCCGGATATCTTGCCAAGTTTTTGGATAGAGTTGGACCGCCAGCGATGCCATCAAGGGCACGACTAACACCATCCGCATGAACATGAGCAAAAATGAATTGTATAGGGTTGGGGGGACGTAGCCCCCCGCTTGGAACAGTCCCAAAATGGTGTATTCGTTGAATAAAATTCTCACGATCACATTTTGGAAACAAAAGAAAAAAGCCGCGAGTAAAACGATGAAAAATCCTGCCATGCGATCGCCGTTCCTTGTCCGTACAGAAGCGCGGTCGTGTCCCGATCGCGTCTGATTTCGCATCCCGAGGCCCAGCCGTCTTCATTTGGGAATATAATACAATTATTTCCCATACTCCGCTCAACAGAGGTGAGGCGCTATGGTGCTAACCAGCCAACAATTCGAGGCATTGATGCCCGATGCCACCCAACTCGACAGCGACGAACCCGAAATGGAAAGTTCCCTGCACTATATGCAATTGCTGCTGCTCGTCACCTGTTTGGAGTGGCTGTGGCGCGATCGCGAAGATTTCTTTATCGGTGCCAACCTGACGATCTATTTTAGCCG
>NZ_JAYFER010000524.1:0-24980 GCF_055795065.1 Lyngbya sp. CCY1209 | reverse complement strand
CAATTGTTTCAGTTTCTAATTCCGGGGCATCTGATCTCACCCCCCAACCTGCCGTGGGGGCAACCGTCTCTGGTTGCCCGTTCGGGGGGAGTTCAATTTCGGAGCCTTTAACCGGATTTGATATTGTTGGTTTTCCCTACACCCTATTCCCGACTCCCTACTCCCCACTCCCTACTCCCTAATAAAACCTAACTACGAGTTGGAAGAATCGTCGCCATTTAAAATAATAGCCGGGGAATCGACCGGGGTTTCGTTCGGCTTGGCTTTGGCGGGATCGAAGCGCGTCACCTGGGTGGGATAGGCGAACTCGATGCCGTTGGCGTCCAACCTGGATTTGAGTTGATAGTTGATCCGCTGCTGGATGTCCATGTAGATGGTATAATCGCTGCTGAGGACGTAGTAGACGATCTCGAAATCGAGGCTGAAATCGCCGTAATTGCTGAAGTGGGCGCGATCGAAGAGGGCGTTGTCGATGGGGGTGACAATTTCCCGAATCATCGCCGGAATTTGTTGGAGTTTGTCCTGTGGCGTCTCGTAAGTCACCCCAATTTTGAACACCACCCGCCGTTTTTCCATCCGCTTGTAATTGTGGATGCGGGAGGAGGCCAAGTCCGTGTTGGGGACGACGACTTCTTCGCCGCTCAAACTGTTGATGCGGGTAGTTTTGATTCCGACGTGGTTGACCGTTCCCATGATGTCGCCGACGATGATAAAATCGCCGATTTCAAAGGGGCGATCGAATAAGATCGAGAAGTAGCTGAATAGGTCTTGCAGGACCCCCTGGGAAGCCAAGGCGACCGCCACACCGCCGATTCCCAATCCGGCGACCATCGCCGAAATATTGAAGCCGAGGTTGTCGAGGAGAAAAATCACCCCCAACCCCCACGTCGCGGCCCGAATGGCCGGGATGATGGCGTTGAGGGCCCGTTCGATCGCATCCCCGTCCTGACGGCGACTCAGCCAGTAGAGTCGGAGTAAATATTCGGCCAAGGAGACGACCAGGCGAATGCCGAATACCGTGGCGATAATCAGGGCGATCGCGTTGACCGTATCCTGTAAAATGGGGTGCAATTCCAAGTTCGCGATCGCCACGTAAAACACCCCGACGTACATCAGGGGAATCAGCGATCGCTCGAAAATGTGAACCAGGGCGTCGTCCAGCCTGGTACTGGTTTTGAGTGCCCAGCGTTTCAGACGCCTCAGAACCATCTGCCCGACAATTTTGATGGCGAGAATCCCCGCCACCAAAATCACAAATGCGATCAAATAATCGGAGACTGTATTCGTCAATATTTCGACTTTAAATAAATCCCAAGATATCATGATAAAACCGGGTGATTTACCTCATCAATGGACGGCAACTCATTTTATCACAGTTATTGGCGATGTCAAATTCGCGGGAAATATCGAGATTTTCAAATTTCCATCACAAAAGCCCGTGCAAATTTTTAAGTTGCACGGACGGCAGCCAGCATTTTAAAAGCCGAGGTTAGACGGGAACTAATCCAATTTTTTCTTGGCTTCGTCCTTCACGTCTTCGACGGTATGTTGAACTTGCGCTTCGGTTTGCTTGGCTTTACCTTCGCCCTTTTGTTTGGGGTCGCCCGTCATTTCGCCCATCGCCTGCTTGGTCTTACCTTCTATGTTTTTTGCCGTGGCGTTTGCTCGATCTTCTAAACTCATAATTGACCTCTTTTTGTTATCGTGTAAATCAAACTAAACACGTTGTCTATCATCAAGACTACAATATTTTTAAAAGCCCCAACCTCTACCAAAAGGTGGAGCTTGATTCGGATTACTTTTTGCGGCGACAGCGGTCGAACAGAGCTTGGTAGATTTTGCGATCGCGCGAGTCGTTCAAGACCAATTCGAGGCGCACGCGATCGCAGCCGTGGCGGGGGTCGAGGGCGAGGGCACCCAGGAGGTCGCGGGCGGCTTCCAGGCTGTGAAATTCCCCGGTGACGGTAGGTTTTTCACCCGTCGAATTAACGCTGAAACCCCCGACCCGCGTCTCCGACAGGTCGATTTCCGCCAGTGGTTCCTCGTCCGAATCCGCGGCTTCGACGACCAGCTTTTCCCGGCGCACCGGCACCGAGACGGTATCGGTTTCAATTTCCTTGCGGACGACCACTTCGCCCATTTTTTCCCGGCGGCGATCGACGGTCAAATTTTCCGCTTTCAGATACAGCTTTTTTTCTTCCCGGACTTCCGGTTGCTCGTGATATTGGTGGGACTCTTCCATAACTCCTGGGGCGCGATCGACAAATTTATAGCGGTCAGCTTTGGTATCGTTCCGATCCGGTCTTGGGTTCGATCAAATCAGGAAAATTGCGACAATTTTCGGATGCTCCGATTGCACCTCCCCCCCGGAGGGGGGAAGCCATTTGATAACCCGGGGAAATTATCCGATCGCATCAGCGATTGTGGTGGATAACGGGTTCGCCGTTGGTTTTGACTTCCAGTTCTTCCCGGCGCACTTTTTCTTCAGCGGTGACGGTATCGCGATCGACTTCCTTGCGGACGTCCACTTCTTCCGTGACGAAGGCTTCCTTGCGGATGTCGGCATTTTCTTCGTACACTTCGATACGGGCGACTTCTTCATCTTTGAAATTGTGGTCGCCAGGGCTGACGGGTTTGTTCGCATTTTCGGGCGTCGTCCGTTCCACCACAACCCGCTCCCGCTCGACGGGGACCGTGGCGCGTTCGGTTTCGGTTTCGATGTTTTTACCTACAATCACGTCGCCCGTCTTGCGACGCTCTTTGTCCGTCACCAGGCGCTCTTCGTACAACTTGAGCGAGCCGTGGTCGGCTTCCCGGGTTTCGTACAGGTCGGAGTCGTAGTCGTAGCGGTAGTTGTCGCGGGTGTATTGGCTGGATTTGGTGCCTTCGGCGCGATATCCGGAGCGCACTTTTTCCTCGTATTCGTAATCCACCGTCATATCATCTTTGTACTCGGGCAGCGCTTCAGCTTGGTCTTGGGTGAGACCGAGGGCGTAGAGACGCTCGTTGGTGTAATCCAGGCGCGACCGTCCGATGGGTAAAAGTACCTTCTTCCCGAAGATCCAAAATCCGGTATCGATCACGAAATAGCGGAAATAGCCATTTTCATCGACTAAGGCATCGTGAACGGAACCGATTTTATTGTCGGTCGTGCTGGAATAAGCGTCAAAATGCTTGATATCCCGGCCCGCGAAAATGTCGCGTTGGTATTCCGGATAAGCTTGAGTCAATTTGTAGAGTGCCATATTTTAAATGTAAATCCGCTTGTCTTCATTTTCAAGCCTATCAAAGCGCACCTTGATCCAGCCTGTATCAAAAGTTAGATTTGCCGGTTTAGATGGCATTTTCAAAGATTTTTTTACGGTCGGATTGGGGCTTATGTCTTCTGACAGAAGAAACCCGCACCCGATCCGCGATACTCTAAACCAGAACCTCAAATGTTTCAATGGATTCAATTCGGGGGAGAGAGATTTGAATGAAATCAAAAACTTAAAATCGTGATTTTTTGCACGATCTTGAAAAATAACAGTCGAGATTGTGTTTTTCCCGAATTACCGATCGCGGTTCGTGTGCAGGGATTGAAATCGGTCTCCGATGGGGCGATTTTGGCAAAACTGAGGTCATTGCCCGCGAATTGGGGGAAGAACACGCGAACTTTAACATCACTCGACCGACAACCCATTTCAGGAGGATGATTCGTTATGATTGACAAACACAAACGTCAGACCACCGCCACATACTGGAGAGCCGTCGGAGTCTACGAAACTCGCGACGAAACGGAAAGAGCCCTGGGAGCCCTCAAAGATTCCGGGTTCGATATGGATTGGGTCTCCGTGATCGTGCGGGACGACGAACAGCAGCCCCAGCACGACCCCAACAGAGAACACGTCGAGACGGAAACGGTCGGCAACAAATCGGACGACGGGGCTGCCACGGGAGCCGCCGCCGGGGGAGCTTTGGGAACCCTCACCGGCTTGCTCGTCGGACTGGGAACCCTCGCCATCCCCGGTGTCGGGCCGATCCTGCTGGCGGGGGCGGAAGCCACGGCTCTGGCAACGACTTTAGCCGGGGCGGCAATCGGCGCGGTCGCCGGCGGACTCGTCGGGGCGCTGATCGGCTGGGGCATCCCCGAAAAAGAAGCCCGCAGGTACAGCGATCGCGTCTCCCGGGGAGATTATCTGGTGATCGTCCTCGGACGTCCCGAAGCGATCCGCAAGGCGGAAAGCATCCTCCGCCACCACAATGTCCAGGACTTCGGCATTTACGAAGTTCCGGAAGCCGAAACCGCCCAAATTAGTGAGCGGTACGAGGGCCGCGACGTCGATCGCACCCAAACCGCCAAAACCAAAAAAGAGGTCAAAGAGACCATCATCGCCGAACCGCCGGCGGGCCACACCGGCGAGAGCCGCACCGAATCCCAAAAAGAGATTTACAAAGCGCCGACAGGCCGCACCAGCAGCGTCCGCGCCGAATCCGGAGAAACTTCACATACGGTGACGGGCCGCACCACCAGTACCAACCCCGAGGATTACGACGATCGCCGCCGCGGCGAGGACGGGGAAAGAATCGTCGAACATCACGATCCCGAAGTGGTGATCGTAGACCGCCGCGATCGCTAGATCCGGAGGTCCCTAGCAGAAGTAGAGCATAATGGAGGATTGTGCCATGAGAAAGGTAACAGGAATTATTTTGAGCGGCGTATTGGCGATCGTCGCGGCGGGTTGCGACTACGCGCGGACGAGCGCGGACGCCCCCGACACCTTGACGGACGGGACCGAAGATCCGGCCCGGGTTCAGGAAACCAAAGAAGATGCCCAGAGCGAGATCCGCCAGGATCAACTGACTTCGGATATTCGGGCGCGGGAACAGCGAAACGAGGTGTTCGGCGAAGAAGATATCCGGGCCGACTCCGACATCGAAAGTGAAGTTCGCGCCAAACTCGAAGCCAACATCCCCCGCAGCAAATTGACCGTCGAAGCCGAAGATGGAAATGTGGTCATCGTGGGAACCGTCCCCAACGAGCGGGAAGCCGAAACCATCGAGCCGTTGGCCCACGAGATCGAAGGCGTGGACAGCGTTCAAGTCGATGTCAATATCGTGCCGCCGGTCGGTTCCTAGGCGATCGCAAATACGGGCATTGTAGGGGCGAATGCGATTCGCCCTTTCTCGCGTTTCGCCGAAAAACCCACAACTTTTCATCCGCGCTGTAACCCACCATTTCCTTTTTTTGGACTGTTCATCGCCCCGAGAATTAGCGGATTGGTTGGATGCGAATCGGATATCGTGAGCCCTCAGTTGGGATCGCCCACCCGGTAGATCATCTTTTGAATCGGCTGGCCGCCGCGCAGGTGCCGCTCGACGATGGCGGGGACTTCTTCCGGTTGAACCCGGTCATACCAGATGCGATCGGGTAAAATCAACACCATCGGGCCGCGGCCGCACTCCCCCAGACAGCCGCTCGGCGCGATCGCCACCCCCGGAATCTCCCGTTCCCGAAACGCTTTCAAGACTTTTGCCGCCCCCTGTTGGCGACAGGTGCGGTTTTGGCAAATAATGACGAGTGTGGGAGTCGAGACAGACATGGGGAGCGATCGCGGTAACATCAAGGGAGTGGCCAACCCCGGAACTGATAAAATTCCGAAAGTTGCTATCTCCAGGGTCATTAATATTTTAATGGTTGGGAAGCTCCTGATTCTCGAAATTGAAAGTGCAAAATGGGGTTGAGTCCGCCAGCCGTTTACAACCGCGAGATTGATTACCGTGTCGTCCCCCGCATTTCGTCCCCGACGGTCGCGATCCGGGCCCTGTCGATTTGGCATTTTCCGTCCGTTCGCGATCGCCACCATCGTGCACCTGTTCGTTTTTCCCGCCTCGGCGCGATCGCAGGTCGTCCCCGACGCCACCCTGCCCCAAAATACCGTTGTCACCCCGGACGGCAACATGATCCGCATCGACGGCGGCACCCAAGCCGGTGGCAATTTATTCCACAGTTTCCGAGACTTTTCCATCCCCACCGGCTCCGCCGCCCTGTTCGACAACGGCTTAAATATTCAAAATATTATCAGCCGGGTAACGGGGGGGAATCTTTCCACCATCGACGGTTTGCTGCAAACCAACGGCGCGGCCAATTTATTTCTCCTCAATCCCAACGGTATTGTATTCGGTCCCAACGCCCAACTCAATATCGGCGGGTCCTTCGTCGCCAGTACCGCCGATCGCCTCATTTTTGACGACGGGACGCAGTTCGCCACCCGACCCGAAACCCCCCCGTTACTCTCCGTCAATTTGCCCGTCGGCTTGCAACTCGGTGCCGATGCGGGAACCATTGTCAACCGATCGCAAGCCGTCGGCATCGGGTTGGAGATGGAGCCGAGCCCCACGGGGCTGCAAGTTCGGCCCGGACGGGCGATCGCATTCGTTGGCGGCGAGATCAATTTGGAGGGCGGTTTGCTGACGGCTTTCGGCGGCGATATCGAATTGGGGGCAATTCGGGGCGGCACCTGGCGGTTGGGTTCCGGCGTCCCCGTGGAGTCAACATCCCAACTCGGCGACATTCAACTGGACCGCGGCGCCCGCGTCACCACCAGCGGATTGGGAGGGGGAGAAATTCGCATGGGGGGCGATCGCGTCAACCTCAGTAACGGCGCGGGTTTGAGCGCCGACACCTTCGGGGAGGTGGACGGACGGGGCGTAACCATTTCCGCCCGCCAGTTTAATCTGAGCGATCGCGCCTTCGTGTCCGCCTCGACGTTCGGGGCGGGGAATGGCGGCGGCATCGACATCCGCACCAGCGAATCCATCAATTTGACGGGAACCGAACCCTCCCGCGTCGTCGGCGAACTCGTCGAGGGAACCTTCGATCCCCTCAACCTTCGGGATGGCTTGTACAGCTTCAGTGCCGGAGGAGGAGATGCCGGAAATGTCATTCTCGCCACGCCCCAACTCGACGTCAGCGAAGGCGCCACCATTCTCACCTCCACCTTTATCGCCGGACGGGGAGGAAACCTACAGATTCGCTCGGATACCGTCAATATCACCACGGGGGCATTGCTGGTGACGGGGACGAACGGAGCCGGCGATGCCGGAATGTTCGACCTGATCGGCGATCGCCTCAACGTCATTGACGACGGATTGATCGCCACGAGTCCGGCGCAGGACGGGACGGGACGGGGAGGCGATCTGAGGGTGCGGGGGAATACCGTAGAATTGCGCGGCGTTTCGGCGGGGGCGCCCGTGCCGGGGGGGCTCTTTTCCGCCACCCTCGGGGAAGGAAGGGCGGGAGATATTGTCGTCAACGCCAATCGCTTGGTCGTCGCCGACGGCGCCCAGGTGTCCTCCTCCGCCGCCGGGGCCGGCGAGGGGGGCAATTTGACCGTCAATGCCAATGAAGTGGAATTGTTCGGTATTTCTGCCGACGGTCGCTTTCTGAGCGGGTTACTGACCTCCTCCTCCCTGCTCACTGTGCAAGGGTTGTCAGGAACCGCCCCTGCTGGCAATCTGACGGTCAATGCCAGACGAATCGTGGTACGGGACGGGGCACAGATTTCATCGGCGACGGGGAGCGAGGGAAGTGCCGGAGAATTGAAGATTCGAGCCTCCGAATCCATCGAAGTGATCGGGGTGGCGACGGGCGTCGATCCGTCGGTGGAGTCGGTATCCTTCGGAATCGTCGGGGATGGCATCGTCCCCAGTTCCATCGAATCCAACACCAGCGGCGAGGGGGCGGCGGGGGATTTGCAGATTTTTACCGATCGCCTCACCGTCCGCGACGGGGCGGAAATTGGCGTGCGGGGAACCGGAGAGGGGGCCGCGGGCAATTTGGAGATCCGGGCGCGATCGCTGTTTTTGGACAATCAGGGGGCGCTCTCGGCGGCGACGGAAGCCGGGACGGGGGGCAACATTTCCCTGGTCGTGCCCCGCATCGAACTGCGGCGGGAAAGCCGGATTTCCACTAACGCCGGCACCGCCGACGGGGGCAACATCACCATCGTCACGGACAATTTGATCGCCCTGGAAAATAGCGACATCACCGCCAATGCCCAACAGGGCCGGGGCGGGCGGGTGAGTATCAGCGCCCGGGGGGTGTTCGGGACGGCGTTTCGGTCTGAGGAAACCCCCGCCAGCGACATTACCGCGACGAGCGAGTTGGGCGCCGAGTTCAGCGGGGCGGTGGAAATTAGCAGCCCGGAAATCGACCCCAATTCCGGCTTGGTGACGCTCCCGACGGAGGTGATCGACCCCTCTACCCTGGTGGTGGCGGGATGTTCGACTTACGCCGGCAGCGAATTCGTGATCACCGGCCGCGGCGGCCTGCCCCCCACCCCCGGAGATGCCCTGACAACGGATGGCGTGGTGGTGGATTGGATCGATGCGGCACCCGTGACGGCGTTGCAAGAAGGAGACACAGGGGACATTATTTCTCCCTCCCCTCCCGACTCCCAACTCCCGACTCCCGACTCCCCAATTGAAGCTCGGGGTTTGGTTCTCGATGCCGATGGCGGGGTGCAGTTGGTGGCAAATCCGGCGCGGATGACGACCTATTCGTTTAATCAATGGCATCCTCAATGTCGGGTGGCCGCGGCCAATTCTATCGGTGAGGAGTCGCAACCTTCATCAATTGATAATAAACCCTGAATAAAGGAGAGGAATGATTGACGATCAATTATAAATTATAAATGCTCAATTATCAATTATGAAACGATCGCTCGATCGCTTTTTACAATTCGCGCTTTTGGCTTTATTCGCCGTGAGTTTGCCGCTGCTTCCGGTGGTGGGGCACGATTCCCCCCAGATCTTGATGGAACGGGGCCGAAATCTGTATGAAATGCGAGAGTTTGTCGAGGCGGCGGAAACTTTAGAAGAGGCGGTGGTGATCTTGGACGATCGCGGCGATGAAGTCAATCGGGCGATCGCTTTGGGGAATTTGGCGCTCGTTTATCAGAGTTTGGGCGACTGGGAAAAGGCGGAAACGGCGATCGCGGCGGCTTTGCAACTGTTGGAAAATCGGACGGCCTCGGCCGTCCTCGCCCAGACATCGGACATTCGCGGACAACTGCAACTGTCCCGGGGCGACCCCCGGGCGGCGGCGGACACTTGGCGGCGAACCGAGGAGATCTATCGGGAAATCGGGGACGAACGGGGGGTCATCCGCGCCCAGATCAACCGCTCCCAGGCGTTGCAAGCCTTGGGACTCTACCGCCAAGCCCTCCACACCCTGGAACAATTGCGGGAATCCCTCGCATCCCAACCCGACTCGCCACTGAAGGTGACGGCCCTACAAAATTTGGGCAACGCCCTGCGGGTGGTGGGGGATTTGGAGCAGTCCCGGGCGGTGTTGGGGGAGGCCCTAGATTTGGCGCGATCGCTCGATTTACCTCCGGCCGCGGAAGCGGAAATCTGGCTGAGTTTAGGCAATACGGCCGGCAGCTTGCAGGATGTCGAAACGGCCCGGGCGGCGTATCAGAACGCGGCGGATACCGACCGGGTTTCCGTCCGCATCCGAGCTCAGTTGAACGAGTTGCGGCTGTTGCTGGGAGTAGAAGAATGGGCGCAGGCGTTGCGGTTGTGGGAGTCCGTCCGCAGCCAACTGGCGGCTTTGCCGGACGGACCCACGGCGATCGAGGCCCGCATCAATCTGGCGGAAAGTTTGATGATATTCCCAAATGCGCCCATCGTGCCCCGGGACGTCTCATTAGAAGCGGCCGAATGGCTCGGGGATGCGATCGCCCGGGCTCGATCCCTGGGCGACCGGCGGTTGGAAGCCTACGCCCTGGGAACCTTGGGAGCCGTGTACGAGCAGAATCGACAGTGGTCGGAGGCGCAAACGTTGACGGAGCGGGGTCTATTTTTAGCCCAGACCATCGACGCGCCGGATATCGCCTACCGGTGGCAGTGGCAGCTCGGACGGCTGTTGAAGGCGCAAAATCGCAGGGCTGGTGCGATCGCGGCCTACCGAACCGCCGTCAGCACCTTGGAGTCCCTGCGGACGGACTTGGTGGCGATGAATCCCCAGGTGCAGTTCTCGTTTCGGGATAGCGTCGAACCCGTTTATCGGGAACTGGTGGGCCTGATTTTGCAACCCGACCCGGAAACGGGGGAAGTCGGCTCGGAGGATCTCCGGGCGGCGAGGGAGTTAATGGAATCCCTGCAATTGGCGGAACTCGACGACTTTTTCCGGGAGGCCTGCCTGGAGGCCCAACCCCGGCCGATCGACGCGATCGACCCCCGGGCGGCGGTTTTTTACCCGATCATTCTCCGCGATCGCCTGGAAGTCATTTTATCGGTTCCCGGCCGACCCCTGCGCCACTACGCCGCCCCCGTCCCCCAAACTCGGGTGGAAGAGACGGTGCGGCAACTGCAACAGTCCCTCACCCCCATTTTTTCCACCCGCCAGCGTCTGAGTTGGTCCGGGGAGATCTACGATTGGCTGATCCGCCCGGCGGAAGGGGATTTGGCGGCGGCCGAGGTCGAAACCTTGGTGTTCGTGTTGGATGGCGTGCTGCGGAACCTGCCGATGGCCGCCCTTTACGACGGCCGGCAGTATTTGCTAGAACGGTACAATATCGCCCTGACACCGGGGCTGCAACTGCTCGAACCGCGAAGCTTGAGCCGGGAACGACTCAAAACCCTGGCGATGGGGTTGAGTCGGGCCCGCCAGGGATTCGCCGCCCTGCCGGCGGTGGAGACGGAATTGGAGAAAATCGAGGCGGCTGTGCCGTCCCGGGTGTTTCTCAACGACGGATTTACCCGCCGAAGGGTTCAGGCTCAAATGGAGGAAACGCCCTTTCCGGTGGTGCATCTGGCGACCCACGGCCAGTTCAGTTCCCGGGCGGAAGATACGTTTTTGTTGACCTGGGACGATCGCATCAACGTCCGAGATCTCGACCGGTTGCTGCGCCGTTCCCAGGGGACGAGTGCGGAGCCGGTGGAGTTGTTGGTCCTGAGCGCCTGCCAGACGGCGACGGGGGACCGACAGGCAGCCCTGGGGCTGGCCGGGGTGGCGGTGCGATCGGGGGCCCGGAGTACGATCGCGACCCTGTGGCAGGTGAACGACATTTCGACGGCCGCCTTCATGGCTGAATTTTATCGCCAACTGGCCGGGCCGGGCGTGGGCAAAGCCCAAGCCCTCCGTCAGGCTCAGTTGTCCTTGCTGCGAGAACCCCGGTATCGCGACCCCTACTATTGGGCCGCCTTTGTTTTGATCGGAAATTGGCTGTGAGGAGTCGAGGAACCCGGGGATGGAAAATCTGGCGCCCCGCGTCGGGTGTGCTCGGTGGGGAACTGAAATCATCTCGAGATCGGGGTTTCCCAGCCCGGACACCGACCCCCCATTCTCCCCGTCCCAATGTTTAAATCTTGCTAAAAATTCCGGGCATCGTCCGAAATGATGGCAATCATAAGATAAAAAAAGCTTTTTTCGGGTTGAGCTCGATTGAGAAGTGAATCCTCAATCCCAAGAAATTTTGAATTTGGGGTGGCATCGCTCTCCTTGACTCGGAGATGCTGGCGCTTCGATCGGGCGATGGCGAGGCGGATCGAATCCCGATTTTAAAGGGGGGAAGGAATGGGATTTTCCATTTCCCTGACTTTCGGAGGTTATCAGTTTCTTATTTTCTCGGGCTAAGTTGGAGAAGGATAATTCTCAATGATATTGTAGCTCTCCGGATTCGGATCGAGAGGGGGTTGCCATTTTCCCGGGTCGCCGTGGCGCGATCGCCCGAGAGATCTCGTTTTCATCTCCCATCCATCACATCTTATCGTCTCAAACAGGAGACCGGCCATGACCAACCAACCTTTCCGACCTTTCATCAGTATTTCCGTGATACTTTCCTTCGGACTTCTGCTCAACGGCACCCCGCCGGGCCAGGCTCGACCCGCCCGCAACGGTTCCGAGCATCCGCAAGCCAGCATGGCGTTCGAGCCGCCGCCGGGGCAGGGGATGCCCAGCCGCACCGCCGCCGGCGGGTCGAGGGGAACTTGCCCGAATGCCGAGCAATTGGGCGAAAACCTCACCGCTTTGGTGCCCAATTTGATCCGGTCCGAGGAAATCGGTCCAGACCTGCGGGGATACACCGTCGAACCGAAACCCGTCTTTTACTTTTACCTGCCCGCGGCGGCCGGCGTCGAAGCGACATTCAGCCTCAAAGACGAGGACGGTTCCGACGTGTATCAGATGAGCGTACCGGTCCCCAATCAACCGGGCATCGTCGGCGTCAAACTTCCGGAGGATGCCCCGGCTTTGGAGATGGGGAAAACCTACCGCTGGTCCTTTGGAATGGTCTGTCAGAGTGCCGATGCCGAGAACGTGCCCGAAGTGGTGTTCGTCTCCGGAGATATCCGACGCATCGAGCCGGACGGGACTCTGGCCGCACAACTGACCGGGGCGAACCCTGTGGAACGGGCGGCACTCTACGCCCGGCACGGCATCTGGTTTGAGAGTTTGGCGACTTTGGCCGCGTTGCGGCAGGCTCGACCCGAAGACGCGACCCTAGCCAGTCGTTGGGAAGAACTGTTAAACTCAGTGGGATTAGACGCGATCGCAACCCAACCCTTCGCGGAGTGACACCGAGAGTAGGTCCCCATTTCCCGATCGGGGAATTTTAACGGTATGAAGTGTGAAGTTATGAGCGGGAAAAGGAGTTTTTTGCGACTTCCGACTTCACACTTCCGACTTTCGAGTATCAAGTTTCGACAGGTTTCCGGACTGCTGATTCCCCCCGTCGTCGCCGCGCTGACGATCGCCGTGCGGGCGACGGGGGGTTTGCAACTGTTTGAATGGGCGGCTTTCGACCAGTTCCTCCGCCTCCGGCCTCTGGAGCCGCCGGACCCCCGCATCGTCGTGATTACGGTGGACGAGCCGGACATCCGCGAGGTGGGACAGTGGCCGCTCCCGGACGCGACGATCGCGGAGTTGGTGAAAATCGTCCGCCGCCAGGATCCGGTGGCGATCGGGTTGGACATCTACCGGGACCTGCCGGTGCAACCGGGCCACGAAGAATTGTTGGACGTCTACGAAACCACCCCCAACCTGATCGGGGTGGAGAAGGTGGTCGCCGACGGGACGACGGCCGCGATCGCGCCCCCGCCGCAATTGAAGGAAAAGGGTCGGGTGGCCTCGATCGACCTGGTGCTGGACGCGGACGGCCGGGTGAGGCGGGGCCTGCTGTCGGTGCAGCCGGACGACGATCGGACGATCTTGAGTTTGGGGGCTAGGTTGGCCCTGATGTATCTGGAAGGGCAAGGAATCACCCCGACGATGACGGAGGCGGGGAACGTCAAGTTGGGCGATGGGGTCTTTGTCCGCTTTACCGGGAACGATGGCGGGTACGTGGGGGCGGACTCGGGTGGCTATCAGGTGTTGTTGAATTACCGGGGACCCCAGGAGAATTTCGACACCATCGACCTGACGGACGTCCTCGAAGGCCGGGCGCCGCCGGACTGGTTTCGCGATCGCATCGTCTTGATCGGCCCCATCGGGCAGAGCCTCAACGACCTTTTTTTTACCCCCTACAGCGGCGGGCCCCTGAGTTTGAGCGATCGGATGCCGGGGGTGGTGATCCACGCCAACGTGGCCAGCCAGATGATCGGCGCGGCCCTGGACGGACGCCCCCAGTTTCGGGTCTGGTCCGACAAGGTGGAATGGGCGTGGATTTTGATCTGGGCCGTCTCCGGGGCGGTGTTGGGGTGGACTTACCGATTCAGTTTGCGGGTGGCTGTGAGTTTGGCGGTCGCCGGGGGCTCTCTGGTCGCCGGCAGCTATTTGGCGTTTTTGGAGGGGTGGTGGGTTCCGGTCGTCCCGCCGATGCTGGCGTTTGCGGGGTCGGGGATTGCGATCGCCGGGTACATCGCCAATTTGGAACATCAGGAACGCCAGATGGTGATGACCCTGTTCGGACGCCACGTCACCCCCCAAATTGCCGAGATGATCTGGCAGAGTCGGGACGAGTTGATCGCCCGCGGCCAACTGACGGGACAGAAGATGGTCGCCACGGTGCTTTTTGCGGACTTGAAGGGGTTCAGCACGATCGCGGAAACGATGGAGGCGGACGCCCTGATGGTGTGGCTCAACGAGTACATGAACGGCATGGCGGATATCGTACTGGATCATAAGGGAATTGTCGATAAGTTTATCGGTGACGCGGTGATGGCGGTGTTCGGCGTGCCGATTCCCCGGACGACGCCGGAGGAGATTTCCCGGGATGCGATCGCGGCGGTTTCCTGTGCGGTGGAGATGGGGAAAAAGTTGCGATCGCTCAACCGCCAGTGGCAGATCGAGGGAAAGCCCACGGTTTCGATGCGGGTGGGAATTGCCACCGGAGAGGTGGTGACGGGCAGTTTGGGCAGTTCCCAGCGCATGGATTATACCACCCTCGGGGACAGCGTGAATATTGCGGCTCGTTTGGAGAGTTACGACAAATCTTTCGGGACGGGAGTTTGCCGGATTTTGATGAGTCAGGAAACCCACAAACAGATCGGCGGTCGATTTTTAACCCATTTTGTCGGCCGTATCCACCTCAAGGGCCGGACTCAGGCGATCGACGTTTATCAGATCGCGGATTGATTCGCCCCCACGAGAAAAGGCAAGAGGCAAGAGGCAAGAGGCAAGAGGCAAGAGGCAAGAGGCAAGAGGCAAAAGTTTGAAGCCGCTTCAGATTTCCCAAATCTGCAACCACAGGAGCGCCCACTGCCATAATGGCCCCCGAAACGGCGATTTCCAGAGGGGAAATGAGGGGAGAAACGACCGTGGGGGCCGTGCCTCTGTGCCGGCCCTCCGGGTTGTGCGGTCGGGTCAACTTTGATCGAGTTTGAGTACCGCCATAAACGCCTCCTGGGGAACGTCAACGGAACCCAAAGCCTTCATCCGCTTTTTCCCTTTCGCCTGCTTTTGCAGCAGTTTCTTCTTCCGGCTGATGTCGCCGCCGTAGCACTTCGCCAACACGTCCTTACGCAAAGCCGGGATATGTTCGCTGGCGATGACTTTGGAACCGATCGAGGCTTGGATGGGAACTTTAAACTGGTGGCGGGGAATCAATTCTTTGAGCTTTTCCGCCATCGCCCGCCCGACGCCGTAAGCTTTATCCCGGTGGACGATCATCGCCAGAGAATCCACCGGCTCTTTGTTGATCATGATATCCAATTTGACCAGGGGATTCGCCCGATAGCCGACAAAGTGATATTCCATGCTGGCATATCCCCGCGATCGCGATTTCATCTGGTCGAAAAAGTCCGTCACCACTTCCGCCAGTGGAATCTCGTAAACCAGAGTCGTCCGCCCCAAAGTCAGATATTTCATATCTTTGAAATCCCCCCGCCGAGTCTGGGACAGTTCCATCAGCGTCCCCACGAAGGTTTCCGGGGTGATCATCTCCACCCGGACGTAGGGTTCCTCAATTTTCTCCCGGTGGTTGGGGTCGGGCAAATTGGTGGGGTTGTCGATCATCAGGACTTCCCCGGTGCTGGTGGTGACGCGGTACACCACGGAGGGGGAGGTGACGATCAGATCCAGGTCGTACTCCCGTTCCAACCGCTCCTGGACGATCTCCATGTGCAGCAGCCCCAAAAAGCCGCAGCGGAACCCGAACCCCATCGCGCTGGAGGTTTCCGGCTCGTAGGAGAGGGCGGCGTCGTTGAGTTTGAGGCGATCGAGGGCCTCCCGCAGGTCGGGGAACTGGTCCGCATCTGTCGGAAATAACCCGCAGAACACCATCGGTTTTGCTTCCGTGTAGCCCGGGAGGGGGGCGTCGGCGGGGGTTTTGGCGAGGGTGATGGTATCGCCGACCCGGGCATCTTCCACGGCTTTGATGGCGGCGGAGAAGTAGCCCACTTCCCCGGCGTGGAGTTCGTCCACGGGTTTTTGGGTGGGGGCGAGGACGCCCAATTCGTCGATTTCGTATTCTTTTTTGGAGGCCATCAACCGGACGCGATCGCCCTTTTTCACCGTCCCGTCCATGACCCGGAAGTAGACGATCACGCCCCGGTAGCTGTCATAATAACTGTCGAAAATTAGCGCCCGCAGTTTCTCGGATACCGTGTCCTGGGGGGGCGGCACCAGGTGGACGATGGATTCTAAAATTTCTTTGATCCCGATCCCCTCCTTAGCCGACGCTTCGATCGCCCCGGAACAGTCCAAACCGATAATTTCTTCGATTTCCCCCTTCACCCGTTCTGGTTCGGCGCCGGGGAGGTCGATTTTATTGAGGACGGGGATAATTTCCAGGTCATTTTCGAGGGCGAGATAGACGTTGGCTAGGGTTTGGGCTTCCACCCCCTGGGAGGCGTCCACCACCAACAGGGCTCCTTCGCAGGCGGCCAGCGATCGCGACACTTCGTAGGAAAAATCAACGTGTCCGGGGGTGTCGATCAGGTTGAGGACGTAATTCTGGCCGTCCTTAGCGGTATAATTCATCCGCGCCGCCTGGAGTTTGATCGTGATCCCCCGTTCCCGTTCGAGATCCATCGAATCGAGGAATTGCTCTTTCATCTGGCGGTCGGCGACCGTCCCCGTGTCCTGGAGCAGGCGATCGGCGAGGGTGGATTTGCCGTGGTCGATGTGGGCGATGATCGAAAAGTTGCGAATCCGGGAAACAGGAACGTCAGTCATAGGGGGTAACGTCGATAAGCCGATATAGCAGAAGCGGAGTTTGCTTAACGTATTTTAACAACATTCTCGGCCGCCGGTGCGATCGGGGCGACAATTCGCCCTCCCCCGCCGCCGGCGGTTTCGGTGGGTTTCCGGACTCAGCCCGGGGGAGAGTCTGTCTCTCCCGGCTCCCCCGATGCTAGGGCTGTTTTTCCAATTCTGATTTCATCCGTTCCAACGTCATGTTCATCTGTTGAAACATTTGCTCGGGGGTGATGCCAAATTGACCGAGTTGGGTTTTCAACTGTTCCATCGTCATTTGAGCCATGAAATCCTCGGACAATTCAAACCGCTTCATAAAGACGCGATACCGATCCATCAGGGATTCCATCTGCTCGATGAAGATTTTTTTACCTTCGCGATCGAACTTTCCGTAGTCGCCTCCGAGTCGGAGCAAAGATTGATAATCCTCGAACAATTGTTTGGCTTCCTGTTGTACGATGTCTGATTCAAAGAAACTCATAATTTCCCCACTTTTTTTATACGGCAACGATAGCAAACGATTCAGAAAATATCCGAATCTATAAATATGAAATGATTCCCAGACCCTTCAAAACTGCAATGACATCTCAAACATCATTTTTGATGGTGACATTTGCTGCCCCTCGCCGGGAGGGCGGACACAAATCACGTCGGATGATATATGTGTTCCAATTTTAACAGTCGCGCTTTCGGCACAATACCCCCCGGGGGTCGCAATTTCCGTACCGCCGGGGAATGCCGAGCGTCCAGGAGCCCCTTCACACGTTCCCCAGGCGATCGAAGGGCCAGAAGCGAAAGGCGGCCCGTCCGATGATATTTTCCTCGGGCAGAAATCCCCAGATGTGGGAGTCGTTGCTGTCGTTGCGGTTGTCGCCCATCACGAAATACTGACCGGCCGGCACCGGATGGGGTCCCCAGTCATAATCCGGGGGTTCGGCGATGTAGTCTTCGGGGAGGGGACGGCCGTCGAGGTAAACCCGACCGCCGCGGACTGCCACTTGCTGTCCGGGTTGGCCGATGATGCGTTTGATGAAGGCCTGGTTTTCGGTGTAGCCCTGGGCCCGCAACTGGGGCGGGGGGGCGAAGACGATGATATCGCCGAATTCGGGCGGGTGGAGGCGGTAGGAGACTTTTTCCACCACCAGGCGATCGCCGATTTCCAGGGTGGGGAACATGGAATCGGACGGGATGTAGCGGGGTTCGGCTACAAAAATGCGGATCAGCAGCGACAAAGCCAACGCGACGACAAGGAGCACGATATTTTCCCGCCATTTGGCCCAAAGATTAGATGGGGTCGCTGTTTCGGCGATCGCTGGTTCCCCTTTTTTTTCCTCGGTTTTCATCAAAATCTCCACAGTTCAATTTCTGAAGGGCCCCGATCGCGATCGCGACGCCACCCCATAACAATTTATCAACAATTCAGACCCGGAATAGTTAATTGTAGGTTTTCGGGTTCGGGTTGCCGCATCGGTGTCGGCGTTTCTCCGCGAAGTGTCGCCACGGCGCCGCAACCGATGTGGTAAGCCAAATTGACGGGGATGGCGTTGCCGATTTGTTTGTATTGGGCCGATAACGTCCCCGCGAACTCCCAGGAATCGGGAAAGGTTTGGATTCGGGCGTATTCCCGCACCCGCAGCGGCCGCGTCTCGTCGGGATGGCAGCGTTCCGTCTGGGTTTGGGAGGGGCTACAAGTCAAAGTCAATGCCGGTTCATCCCAGGCTAATCGTTTGGCAAATCCCGTCCGTCCCCCGGCTTTATAATAGCTGTTTTTCATATAGTTTTTTTGAATATCCGGGGGCAGGTCGCGCCAATTTCCCCCCGGCGGGACGAGTTCCATGATTTGACGTTTGCGATCGGTGTATTCCACCCCCGGCGAGGGGGGGCAGTCTTGCAGGGCTTCTCGCAGGGAAATCGAGTAGCTTTTTTCGGCCGGAAAAATCGGTTCCAAATGCAAATCTTTGCGGGTGGCGATGATAAACAGTCGCTCCCGTTTTTGGGGGACATCTAAGAATTGCGATCGCAGGATTTGATGGCGGGCAACATAGCCGAGATGATCCAAAATCTCCAACATCGTTTTCAGGGTTTCCCCTTTTTGGTGGGTGAGGAGCCCTTTCACATTTTCGGCGATCGCGATTTTGGGTTGGGTTTCGCGGACGCACCGGGCGAACTCGAAAAACAGCGTTCCCCGCGCATCTTCCAACCCCCGGCGAAACCCGGCGTGGCTGAACGCCTGACAGGGAAACCCGCCGGATACGATATCAATTTTGTGGCGAAATTCCGAAAAGTCGATGTTGGAAACGTCGTCGCAAACCGCCGGCCAGTCGGGGCGGTTGGTTTTCAGGGTGTCCGCGCAGGTGCGATCGCACTCCACCAGCAATTGATGCCGAATCCCCGCATTTTCAAACCCCAGCGCCAACCCCCCCGCCCCCGCAAACAGTTCGATCGCTTTGAAGTTCGTCTGCTTTTCTTCCCGCAAAATTCCATAGCGATTTTCGGTGCGATCGCCCCTTTTTCTTTTGCAAAATTCCTCGATTTCTTGAAAGTCAAAAATTCGCCTTTTATTGCCGTCAAAGTAACTGCGAATTAACTGCTTCTTCTCCCACTCTAAAACCTCTTCAGGTGTCACCCCAAAGATCCGAATCACTTCCGGCAAGCTGACCGACTTCATTGACAAGCAAAAGACAGGAGACAGAAATGATAATTATAGCATTTTCCAGAGCGAATGCCATTCGCCCATTTCCAATCACCTCAATCTCGGCAATTGATCCAACCGAGTCCACGCTGGCGTGGACTTTCGCTATCAGCCTTGAAATTCATTTCAAAGCGTGTCAATTCGGACAGGCAAGATGCCTGTGCTACCCGACCTTAGTCAATCATCCGCGATCGCGCACTGCTATAACTTAAAAATTAATCCCTTTTTATGATAGCAAAAATTCATCCTTTCGAGGACTGCGGATCGGTTTTCAGTCCCCAAAAAATCTCAAATATCATCAAAAATGATTCGGCCATTTCCGGTGAAATGACCGCCCCTGACTGTTCCCATTCCACCCTCACGATCGCGGCACCGAACCGTCCTCCGCCTTCGCCAATTTCGTAGACTGACGGCGGTGGAAGCGGATGCCCAGAAAAACATCGTACAGAAAACTCCAAAAATCCTTACCGTTGAGCAACCCCAAGGTTTGGGGGGAACCCTTGGCATCCAATAAGGGTTTGGTAGCTTCGTAGGCGGGTTTGTAATTGTACCAGGGGATCGACGGCCACAGGTGGTGGATCAGGTGGTAGTTTTGGCCGAGAATCAATAGGTTGAGAATCGGACTCGGATAAACCCGGGCATTCTTCCAGCGATTTCGCTCCTGAAAGGGACGGTGTGGCAGGTAGTCAAAAAACAGGCCCAAAGCCAACCCCACCACCAAAGCCGGGGAGAACCAGAAGTTCAAAATGTAGCCCAAAAAATGGTAGTGCACGGAGACGGCGACGATGGAAATCACCACCATCCGGCTCAAAAACCACTCCAACAACTCGTATTTCCGCCACAGCCGGCGCCGGAAAAAGAAGATCTCGTGGTAAAAAAACCGCGCCGCGATCAGCCACAGGGGACCGCCTGTGGAAACAAAATGATCGGGATCGTTGTCTGGATCGTTAACATGGGCGTGATGTTGGATGTGAACCCGGGTAAATACGGGAAACGCGAACCCCAACATCAATGCGCTGCCGTGTCCCAAAATCGCATTCAGGATGCGATCGCGGTGGGCAGAATTGTGGGATGCATCGTGGATCACCGTCCCTGACAGGTGCAGGGCGAGAACGTTGATGGAAAAACAGAACCAGTCAGGCCAGTTCCAACACCAGTATCCGACAGTGGAACTGATGACAATTGCGACTGCGCCCAGGAACATCAGTAGGGTAATATTCACCCCGCCGTCTGGGATCAGGAACTCTTTGGGAACTGTCAGTGGCTTCCCTGCCTCCGACATTATCGTTTGCACTCCTTGAAGTTTCACACCTGAGTATTTTATGAGACCCGCGACCAACTGTAAAGATTTGTGAACAAAATGAGCGGCAGTTGTGCCTAAGAAAATATCACCACTTTACCTGAAGGAGGGGAAAAATTCCATGTTTGAGCAATTCAAGTCCGGTTTGAGCCGAATGTCTGCGATCGCGGGCATTCTCAGCTTGTCCCTCCCTCTGGTCTGGGGTCAAGGTGCCGCCCTGGCCCGACCCCTGCCGGTGGGGGAACGCAACTTCAACCCCTGGTGGTCCTCGATCTCGGAAGAACTGGGCATTCCGATCCCGGTTCCCCAGGCCGAAGAACCCGCCCCAACGGACCGGACCGAACCGACGGCGACGTCCACCCCAGATGAGACGGTCCCCATCCCCGAGGTGGAAGTGGAGACGGAAACGGCCGACCTTCCCCGGTTTCGGTGCGAAGTGGTGGGGGGCGAATACACCGTCATGTATTATCCCATCAGCGAGCCCGATCGCGGCTATCCCTGGGCCGTCCCCGGCCTGATGGGGGGAGGTTGGACACCCGATCGCCGCTGCGCCGAAATCAGCCGCCGCCTGGAGTCCTACCGGCCCGATGGACTCGTCGCCCTACAAACGGACGTGGAAAACGGTTATAACACGATCTGCGCCACCACGGAAGATCTGCCCCAATGTCGGATCGTGCTGACGGTGCCGGTGGGGGAAAATCCAGAATTGGTGCGCGATCGCATTTTCCAAAATCTGGTCATCGCCGACAGTGGACAGAACACCCAAGGGGTTTACACCTGGGTGGACGAGCGATCGGGCTCCGGCATCATTGAGGGGATCGTCCCCAGATCCACCCGCCGCCCCGAGGGAATTTTCCTCAAACCGTTCCTCGATCCGGCGGACGGGGGAACCGGAACTCGCCTGCACCGCAGATTTTTCCGCTAGTCCGAAATGACGCCCGGTTTCGGCCCGAAACCGGGTTTAATTTTGTCAGCTATACACTGACTGCTTCCCCGGTCGGTGAGAACCTGTTTCCAAGCTTTCCGGAAGTGTGAGCGATCAATATACCTGTTTTTTTATGCTATTGACCGGCAATTTCCCGAACGGCGATCGCGTGGCAGTTCCCCCAGCGGTCAAAATCGCGGCTTCCCATGTTGCCTTGTAGGACGACGGATGGATCGGGGTCGGGAATTTTTAGGATCAATTTGGCATTTTTTGGGAGATCATGCCAAGTTTTGGGTGCAGTTTCCCCTCGTACAAAATATTTCGGGCGATCGCCGTTTTGCACAGCATTCCGACTGATCGCGATTTCGGGTAAGATCGAGTCTGGCAACCTTAACGACAGACACCCAAATTTCCAAAAAATCATGATCCAAATTCGCCGTCATCCCCCCAACCCCTCCGTGGACGTTCTCAACCTCCGCTACAAGGTGGCGACGCCGGAGGCTGAACCCCGCCATATTTTAGAGGAAATTGTCTGGAATAAGGAAAAAGAAATCACGCAAATGCGCGATCGCCTGCCGCTGTTGGCGCTGAAAAAGCAGGTGATGAGTTTGCCGCCCTGCCGGGACTTTCTCGGCGCCCTGCGGAACTCCAAAACCCGTCCGGCGGCGATCGCGGAAGTGAAAAAAGCCTCCCCCAGCAAAGGGGTGATCCGGGAAGATTTCGACCCGGAAGCGATCGCCCGTTCCTATCAAAAAGGCGGCGCGAGTTGCATTTCGGTTCTGACCGATCAAAAGTTCTTCCAAGGAAGTTTTGAAAACCTCGCCAAGGTGCGGGCGGCGGTGGATCTGCCCCTGCTGTGCAAGGACTTCATGATCTACCCCTACCAATTTTATTTGGCGCGGCTGAACGGGGCAGATGCCGTATTGTTAATTGCGGCGATTCTCTCCGATCAGGACTTACAATATTTTACCAAAATTGCCGGAATGTTGGGCATGACGGCTTTGGTGGAAGTGCACACCCTCGAAGAACTCGATCGCGTCTTGGCTGTGGATGGCGTCAATTTGGTCGGCATCAACAACCGCGACCTGCAAAATTTTACCGTGGATCTCGACACCACCCGCACCCTGTTAGAAAGTCGCCGGGAACAACTCCAATCCCGGGATATTCTCGTCGTCAGCGAGTCGGGGTTGCATTGTGGCGAAGATCTCGATATCGTCGTCGATGCGGGGGCGGAGGCGGTGCTCATCGGCGAATCCCTCGTCAAGCAACCCGATCCCCAAGTCGCCCTCGAACACCTGTTGGCCGGGCGCGATCGCAAGTAATATCAAATCTCGTTCATTAACCACAAAATATCGGCGATCGAGGGAGTCGGGAGTCGGTATTAGGGAGTCGCGTTTTCCCCATTCCCTATTACCTATTCCCTATTACCTCCGTTGACAAGCCAGATTTGATATAAAATGATGAATTTGGGCAAGGCCCACGCAGACCGAACGCGATCGAACACACCTAACCAGACGGAAAGATAGAGACATGGATGATAAGTTGATGTTGATGATTCCGGGGCCGACGCCGGTTCCCGAGAAAGCGTTACTCGCCCTCGCCAAACACCCCATCGGCCACCGCAGCGGGGATTTCAGTCAAATTATGGCGGAGGTGACGGAGAATCTGAAATGGCTGCACCAGACCCAAAATGACGTGCTGATCCTCACCGGCAGCGGGACGGCGGCGATGGAAGCGGGGATTATCAATTTCCTGAAACGGGGCGATCGCGTGTTGTGCGGTTGCAACGGCAAATTCGGCGATCGCTGGGCGGAAATTTCCAAAGCCTACGGGTTGAATGTGGAAATCATTTCGGCCGAATGGGGCGCACCCCTGGACCCGGAACAGTTCCGGGAACGCCTGGAGGCGGATGCGGAAAAGGAAATCAAGGCGGTGATCCTCACCCACAGCGAAACCTCGACGGGGGTTCTCAATGACCTGGAAACCATCAACCGCCACGTCAAGGCCCACGGCGAAGCGCTGATTATTGTGGATGCGGTGACGAGTTTGGGGGCGACGCACCTCCCCATCGACGAGTGGGGGTTGGATGTGGTCGGGTCGGGGTCCCAAAAGGGTTACATGATTCCGCCCGGACTGGGATTCGTGTCGGTGAGTCCGAAGGCCTGGGAAGCCTACAAGACGGCGGACCTGCCCCGCTACTATTTGGATTTGGGGCCCTACCGCAAGAGTGCGACCAAAAATAGCAACCCCTTCACCCCGCCGGTGAACCTGTTTTACGCCCTCCAGGTGACGTTGCAGATGATGAAGGCCGAGGGGTTGGAGAATATTTTCGCCCGCCACCAACGGATGACGCAGATAACCCGGGCGGCCCTGAAGGCGATGAATTTGCCCCTGCTGGCCCCGGACGAGGCGCCGAGTAATGCGGTGACGGCGGTGCGTCCGCCGGAGTCGTTGGATGCGGAACGGGTGCGGTCGGTGATGCGGAAAAAGTTCGATATCGCTTTGGCCGGCGGACAGGATCATTTGAAGGGTAAAATCTTCCGCATCGGACACCTGGGTTTCGTGTGCGATCGCGACCTTCTCTGTGCGATCGCGGCTTTGGAAAGTACCGTCCGAGAGTTGGGTTACGAGGGCGCGGCCCCCGGCGCGGGTCTGAATGCGGCCAACAAGGTGGCGATCGCGTCTTAATTGCTCATTAACAATTGATAATTTATAATTATCAATGGGAGGAAAGTAGGGAATGGAAAATCGTTGAATTTTCTACTCCCTACTCCCCACTCCCGACTCCCCAATTATCAATAGGCGGTTTTTAACCAGTCGAAGATGCGATCGAGTTGTTCGAGAGTGACGAGTCCGTACTGCCAAAGGGTCATGGATAAAGGACTCGGATCGGGATACTTATGTTTCTCGTCGGAGTTTTGATGCACCCGCTGTGCCGCAGCAATGGAGGCGGGGGAAATCGATAATTCTTCTTGTAAAAAGTGAAGAAATTGTGAATATGTTTTCGGTGTCAATTTTACGTTCACCTCCTCAATAATAGACACCACCTGATTCTGTCAGCGCACTTCGGGAGGAAGTCGCATTTTCAATCTAAGGTTGTTTCTCGTGTTTTCAGTTTGTAAGCGACCCCACGGCCGATTTCTCAAGCTAACAGTTGATGATAAATTGACCGGACACCACTGTTTGCCAGGTTGCTTTCTACGAACCTACATTCGTGGCTCATGAAATTCCGCACGATTTTTAAGTCACGCCGGATTCTTCGGTAAAGTAGCAGTGTATTGATTTTTTTCCGTTGAAAGACCGGACAGAATTCAACGGTTGATTTGACGACTTCAAAGTACATGAGTTCGGCGGTGGCTTCGATCAATCACGTCAAACTTTTGGGAGGGTTGGAAGCTCCGTGATTGATCGCGGAGAGGAAAACCGACTCAAGCGGCTTTAG
>NZ_JAYFER010000523.1:0-28033 GCF_055795065.1 Lyngbya sp. CCY1209 | reverse complement strand
TTCTCGACTTGAAGCGATCGCATCTCTAGCTATAAGTCCGCAGATTTCGCAGATTTTCGCAGATGGGGAGTTGGGGTTTAATCGCCAATTTTGCCCGCCCCGTCAAGCTCTCTCTTCTCTCTGTGTCCTCTGTGCCTCTGTGGTGAAATATTCCCGATGCCTTTCTATATAAGTCCGCAGATTTCGCAGATTTTCGCAGATGGGGAGTCGGGGTGTTGGCATAAGCATCTACGGATTTATGGCGATCGCAACACTGGCAACCTCCCAAGGATGAATTATGGCCTCCGAATCTTCTATTTCTTCTTCTAATAAGTTTACGGCTGATTTTACCTCGACTCCCAAACTATTCTGTATCTGCCAAACTGCCTCCCGGCCGTGGCACTCGTAGCTGCGTAAAATCCAGGTTTTGGGGTCGGTGTGCGATCGCTTCAGCGCCATCAAAATTACGTTCTCGGCATCCCACTTTAAAAAACTCGCGGACTGGTTTCCGCCGGTTGTCGAAAAATTCGATAGCGACAAAACCTGCACTTGCAAGGGTTGGTTGAATTCGTAACCTCGCCGCACGGTTTCCCCTTCCCGCCAGTTTCCCCGGTGGGGATAAATTCCGTAGGCGAATTCGTGGATGCCGATATCGGAATCGGGGTCTGGCCATGTTGAACCTCGCAGCAAGGTTAAGCCGATTTTGTCCGCTTGGAAATTGTAGCCGTATTTGCAGTTATTCAATACGCTGATGCCGTAATTTCTATCACTCAAATCGCCCCAATTTAGAACGGGAATTTCCCACTTTGCTTTGGCGCGATCGCATTTTTTCTCTGTCTCGCGTTCTATTGTACCTGCCGGTATTTCATGTGCTGATAATTCTGCCGTTATCGTCAACGGGAAATACGCCTTAACTAAAACGTGGCGTTCCCGCCAGTCTACCCGGTTCTCGATTCTCAAAATTGGCGAATCTGCCGACAGGACGTAATCCTGACAAAACTCGGAGTTATTGATTTTTTTGATAACCCGCAACCGCAGACGCAGCGAACCTTCCTCCACCAACGCGATGGATTCCAGCCGCGGCGGTTCTAGGGGATATTGCAAATAATTGGGGTCGATATTCCAGGCGTCCCAATACTGTCCCTCGTCCCGAAACACTCGCAACTGATGTCCGGGATTTTTCAGGATATCCCGGTAATTGATTTTGTCGAAAATGGCGATAACGTCTCCCGTCTTCCCTGAGACTTTTACCCGGATAAACTGGTTCTCGAATTCCCAATTTTGGCAATTTTTTTCAAGGGTATTGACAGAAAAATCCGGATCTGATAGAGTATGAGATAATGGGAAAAGGTGTGCACCTACAGGGGTGCTTTGGGGCTGAAACCCTTGCCGGCCGGGAGTTTCCGCCGTCGGCGGCAGCAACCAGAAGCAGCGAAATCCCACCGACGGCACACCAGTTGCCAAAAACAGCAATTCCGAACCTCCCGAAACCGCCACCCGTTGGGAGATTAAGGCATTTCCGTCGCTATCGAAAACCCGCCAACTTTCCCCGGAGGGTAGGGGGACGGATAGGAGTTGCGATCGCGTCCAGTTGAGGGGGTTGAAGACGATAATCGGTATCGCGTCTGGTTGGGGGGGGTGGGGTAGAGAGAGGGACTGTGCGATCGCCTGCAATGCCTCCTCCTCAACCCGCGCCGCCGTTTCCGCCACCATTTCCCAACCCCGGTTGGCATCGACATAGGCCTCGGGAATTGCCGAACCGGGGAGGATATCGTGAAATTGGTTGAATAGAACCGCCTTCCAAGCCGCCTCCAAATCGGCGGCATCCGGGGAACCTCCCATTATCTCGGCGATCGACGCCCACAATTCCGCCCGGTACAGCGACTGTTCGCACAAGCGATTCCAGCGTTTCTGGTCGGCGTGGTTGGTGTAACAGCCGCGATGAAACTCGAGATATAACTCATCTTCCCATATCGGCAGTTCGGTAGTATACGCCACCCGGTCGAGATAATCCGCCGCCTGTAGAAATCTCAATTCCGGGAATAGCGGCGAAGACCGCCACCGCCGCGCCGTTTCCAACATTTCCCGCGTCGGACCGCCGCCGTGGTCGCCGACTCCCGGCAGCCACAAACAGTCCCGCAATCCGGTTTGGCGTTGCCACTCGACGGCGTAGTTTGCCAACTTCAGCGGTTCGATATTCTGCCCGATGAGTGCCGACATCAAACTGACGATTTCCGAACCGTCCAAACCCCGCCACCGAAACAGGCCGAACGGGAAAACTGTCGTGTCGTTCCAGCGGAGTTTTTGGGTGACAAAATAATCGATGCCTCCCTGTCGCAGCAATTGCGGAAGTTGCCAACAAAATCCGAAGCTATCCGGCAGCCAAGCGACTCGGGAGATTTCGCCGAATTTCTCCAAAACGTATTTTTGGCCGTAGAGAATTTGGCGGACGATGGATTCTCCCGAAACCGTGTTCAATTCCGGTTCTACCCAGAGTCCCGCCGTTACTTCCCAGACTCCCGCCGCTATTTGTTTTCGGATTAACTCGAACAAATCGGGGCGGTTTTCCTCAATCCAGGAGTAGAGGGCGGGGGTGGAATGACAAAAAATCAGTTCGGGAAAATCTGCCTGCAACTGCAAGACGGACTCGAAGGTTCGGACGGCGGCTTCCCAGGTTTCTGATACCGGCCACAGCCAAGCCAAGTCCAGGTGGGCGTGTCCCAAAAGGGAAATTTTTGCTATCGCAAAATCCGATAACTGTTCCCAACACTGTCGCAGGGTGGATAACTGCCGCAGAAATAGGGAGCGATCGCCCACGATTCCCCAATTTATATTATCAACTGCGATCGCCAATTCTTGCAAGCGATCGCGGCGTTCGGGTGTCAAAGTTTTCCCGCCGGTTGCCGACGGGAAGTTATCGATATTTGCCCCTATTATATAAGTATAGAAAACTGCCAACTCGTCCCCGACGAACCCCGGGTCTATTTCCCCCTCGCCTCCCGCCTCGTAAATACACCGGGAAGTCACCAGGGCGCCCGCGTCGTGACCGGGACTGACCAGCCGCAAAAATACCGTAAATTTTTCCCCCGGTTCCGCCGCCTCCGATAGGATTAACTTGGTCGAACAGTCGAACAAATCCCCCGAGAGCACCCAATTTCTGTTAATATAAATTCGGGCATCTTCCGCCCACCAACTCAACTCCAATTTCAACCGCAACCCCGACAGGGGATATCCCGCCAATGTCGGAGGAATTTCGATGTCCTGTGCCAGCCACAAAATCTCCTTTCCGGCCGACCAGGGGATATGGCGGCGATCGTTGAGTTGGACGATTTGCCAGTGCCGCCAATTGTCTCTATCGGTTTCGGAAATATCCCCGAGGTGAAATCGCCACCCGGTCTGAATGTCGAGGCGGGTCATTTGGTGCAGGTGTGCGATCGCTTCTCGGATGCGCTGGGGGGGGGAATTCGACGAGGGTAAATTCATGTTCGGATTGAATGGCGACGTTTGGGATAGTTTTGGGGTTTGAAAAAATCGTCTTCAGAACTCAACGCTCAATCCTCATCCTCCGCCAAAAAATCAAGGGCGATATCGCGACTGAGAAGAGGAGTCGTTTTTGCTTCATCCATTGCTTTGTTCAGGCAATAGTCTTCAATCTGTTCGGTTATTGTTTCGATTGACTCATCATCTTGAGGTAGGATCTGTCTCCATATTTCAATCGGGATGACGACAGCAGTTTGATTTCCATTGCTATCGGTTAAGTATTGAAATTGAGCGGAATTCATGGTTAGATTTTCTCCTAAAAACGACTCAAATAAATCGATTATGGATTGTATTTATTCCGGTTTCAAGTATTTTCAAATTGCTAATTTTTTCAGGCATTTCGACGCTGTAATTTTTCTTTCTGAATGTTTGTCAGTGACCCGAGTTTGATTTTACCACGGCATCCCGGCTGAAGCTTCGACTCTAAAAATATATCACCCCTTGGGTTTCTGAAATTTATTTTTCAAATCACGATACAAATCAGCCAGTCCGCCATTGAAATAACCGACGATACCTCCCACCAGGATAAATGCGGATAGGCTCAAGAATATCGTACCATGAATGGCGGGATTTAGTACGTTTTGATTTTGCTCATTTTTGACAATCAACCCGTTTTCAAGATGCCCGGAAACAGCGGAAGCGACAATCCCCCCGGCACCCAGTCCAGCACCCCAGATTTGGATGGTGTGTTCGAGGGAGCGATCGCGCTCTGCCTGTTCAATTTCTACCAATCCGCGAATGGTATTAATCAGTTCCGAAAATAAAGCCTGTCCGGGAATTAAATACTCCAAATCAACCTCAATCTGTCCGATTATTTTTTTCTCTGTCCGTCGGATAAATTGATTGCAAAATTCCAGGCTATCTTCTTTTACCATAATTTCCCGCAAATTGTCAAGGCTATATTGATAATTTTTAAAATTAGTTTTAATCGTGTTTAAATGAATTTTAATTTGTTGAATTAAGTTGACATAACGAAAGGAAAAATTTGGCAGTTCCAGCAATTCCCGCTTCAAACTTTCCAGGTGAAGATCCAAGTTCTCAGCGGTTAATTCCTCAATGGTTTTCGCTTTTGGCGATAATGCCTGAAAGATAGTTTTCGCCTGATGATAACACCAACGGGACTGGCGATAAGCATAGAGAATTTTATGGCGATAACATAATAGATTGATCAAGGGTTGATAATATTTCCCTTTTTCTTCTAACTGCCGAGTTTCCTCGGATGTATTCAACCAAATCAATAGATGGGTTTGTCGTTCCGGGTGATAGTCTCCGGTGGAATATTCAAAAATCGGACTGCCGAGGAGTTGTCCTTGTGACGGATTTTTCGATAATTTATCCGCCTCCGCAGTCGGCAATAACCCCCGCACGCAATCATCGGCAAACTTTCTGTCATCCTCACACTTGACAGGTTCACCAAAAAAGATCAGCGTTTGTCCTAAATCCGATTGAATATTATTGGGTAACAAACAATAATCGGGGTTGACAAATTGATGGAGTTGTGAAATATAAACCTCTGTTTGGGGTTGATAAAGGGTGATGTCAACGGCGTAGGTATCATGAAGCTGAATTGGATAAAATGTCCCTTTTATCTGGGGTTTTAAGTTACCAACAAAAGGGACAAATCGTTCTGGAAGCAGTTCTTGATAATCATTGGAAACATCATCTGTCCACTCTTTATAGGTTGACAATCGTTCGATTAAAGATTCCAATTCAGATTCATAAGCATTTAAACTTTTACCAATTTCTCCGCATTTTGTCCAGAGATGACTGGCATTTTCTACGGGTTCGTCTCCGGACTCCAAACTATTTCTCAGTTGAAATGCAATCAACGTCAGTTTGGGATTTTTAACTTTCGGTTGAACAGCCATAAATTAGGGTTGCGTCTGATTCTTTTTGGCGGATGGCTGGCTTTGGAGGATGGCATTTTTTAGCAGTTCTTTATTTAATTGTTGATTGATGGGGGGAGGTGAAACCGAACCCGTGGGTCCGCCGGGGATGCGATCGCCTTCTGAACGACTAACTAAACGATTGAGGATTGCCAACTGAGCATCGACAATCTTATTATCTTTTTCATACCAAGTTGCGATCGCGTTTGACAATGTTTCGACATCATCTTCCAAGGGTTCAATTAATTCCAGCAACTCCTGACGTTGGGAGTCGGCAAATAACTGGGGTTGTTCCTGTAACAGTTGCAGAAAGGCTTCCAGGTTTTGGTGATAGTAGAAAGACATGGGACGGAATAACTCAATGCAAGTAGAATTATATCATATTTTTGATTTTTGTGGCTGTTTAGAAACCGGGTTTCTATGAAGATCTTCGCATCGCCACGAGGGTCGATCTCAGAAACCCGGTTTCTTGGACATCATTAAAACTTGCCCACCGCACAGAATGCAGCCCAGTAATAAGGAGACTCAAAAGGTTTTGCCTCATCTGGAATCCTTTGCAAGCCAAGACGCAACCTCATTTTATTCTTGGCATCAATCCAATCTAATAATTCCGATTTGGTGGCATTTCTCAACCAATTCTGGGCGTGATTTAAAGCGATCGCAACTTCCTCGCCCTCCCGCAACAGTTGATAAAACCGAATCATCAACAACGCCGTGGAAATATCACTAACCGCCCAAAGAGAACTGATCACATTAGTGGAACCCGCCACCAAAAAGCCGCTGGGTAAACCGATATATTCATCACTGTTGGAGAGAATATCAATCAACCCCGTCTCGCAGGCGGAAAGTGTCACCAACCGACAGGAACGCAAATCCAAAGTAAACACATCTCCCAAAGTCAAACATTGACTTAAATCGACGGTTTTGTTATTATTGAGAGGAAGGTGTTGGCTGCGATCGAGGGTTGTGGGCGGCGGTTCCAGGTAGCAGTCAGATAATAATAATGCCGACAGTAAGGGATTCTCAAAGTTGAAGTAACCGTGGCAGGCAAAGTGATTGCAGTGGGCGGTTTTTTGTTGGGAATCGAATGTTGATTTTTTTGCCTCTTTCTTGGCTAAAATATCACTGGAGTTGAAATAATTGCGGATGCTGTCAACTTCCAAGTCGGTATACTCTAAATCTTGAGTCGGGTTTTGGATGGCGAGGAGTTGGGAGAAGTCGGGACACTGGCGGTTGTTTGCGGTTTGCAACAGTTGACAACTGGGGGCGTAACTGACACCGCCGGAAAATCGATCCATTAAGTAGGTGATATCTTCCCCGGTTTGGGATAGCGGCAAGGCGTGAAGGGGGAATAAATGTAAGAAGCGGTTGGGAATGAGTACGAGACGATCGCACTTTTTAGCTGTCTTCTCAATCGTCGCAATCAGTTCGTTGATATGCAGGATTTCTCCCAACTGTTGCAGGCGGGAAGTGAGGCTATTTTTCCATTCGGCACTTTCGCGATTTCGATAAGAATTTAAGTAGTCATTCGCCCACTTGATTAATTGTTGATAATCTTCCGAGTTCGACTGCCAGAGTGTGACCGCTTCCCCGTCGGTTGCCGTGGGTTTTGTCGGGGGTGTGACGATAAACACCAAAAAGCGATCGCTTAAAATATACCATTCTAAAATCGCGGTATTTTCCCCCGTCAAAGCCTGAATCTCAGCAAACGGAATCGGTTCCACTTTTTGCGTGCGGCGGAAGTCGGGGTCGATGGGGGTAATCTCACCGTTAATTAAATCGTCAAGTTGTTGCTGAAGTTGGTTGAGGTGGCTGCGGTCTGGTGGCGTCGTTTTTATGTCGGTAATTTGCGGGCTCCGTTCTCCCATCATCCCTCCGCCGAAGCTGTCGCGGCTGCGTTCTTCGATTTCCAGGCGGCGTTGTTCCGTTTCAATTTCTTGTCGCAGGCGGGTGAGTTCATCGAGGACTTCTGGGGGAATATCGCCTTTGGGGTAAAGGTCGCGGGTTGCCAACAGTTCAACCAGGTTACGGGTTTTGCTGCGATCGGCATATTCAATGGCGGCAGTATAGTTTTTCAGTTCGATGCAAACTTCCACCATTGCTTGATAAAGTTTCTGCCATTCTTCGGCTAATTTCTGTTTGGCTGCATCTCCGCCTTTGACAATTCCTGCCCGGATGTCTTCGACGGTTTCAATGGCATTATAAAAAGTATCATAAGCGAGTTGCCATTGTTGTAATTGTTGATAAGCGAGTCCTAGATTAAATAATATTCCTACATAATTGTAAGGAAAAGCCTGATGGGTTCTTACTGTCAAAGCCAGTTTATAGCAAGCAATGGCAATTTCCAGGTTCTCGCCGCGTTTTCCCCGAATACGGTTTTTGCAGGCAACTCCCAAGTTATTTTGCGTCTCTGCCCATTGTTCGGGATAGGCAGTGCGGGTTCTCACTTCTAAAGCCGCTTGATAGTAAGCAATGGCGATTTCAATATTCTCGGCGCGCTCTCCCCGGATGCGGTTACTGTAGGCAACTCCCAAGTTATTTTGCGTCTTTGCCCATTGTTCGGGATAGGCGGTGCGGGTATATACTTCCAAAGCCAGGTCATAGAAACTAATCGCTTTTTCAATATTCTCGGCGCGCTCCCCCCGGATACGGTTTTTGTAGGCAACTGCCAAGTTACTTTGGGTGTCTGCCCAATATTGGGGATAGGCAGTGCGGGTTCTGACTTTTAAAGCCGCTTCATAGCAAGCAATAGCAATTTCAATATTCTCGGCGCGCTTTCCCCGAATGCGGTCAAAGTAGGCAGCCCCCAAGTTATTTTGTGTTTGCGCCCAATCTTCGCGAAATGCCGTGCGGGTTCTGACTTTTAAAGCCGCTTCATAGCAAGCAATAGCAATTTCAATATTCTCGGCGCGCTCTCCCCGGATGCGGGAATAGTAGGCAATTGCCAAGTTATTTTGCGTGACTGCCCAACCTTTGGGATAGGCGGTCTGGGTATATACTTCTAAAGCCAGTTTAGAGCAAGCAATAGCAATTTCAATATTCTCAGCCCGCTCCCCCCGAATGCGGTCAAAGTAGGCAACTGCCAAATTATTCTGCGTTTGTGCCCAATATTCAGGATAGGCAGTGTGGGTTCTGACTTTTAAAGCCGCTTCATAGTAAGCAATAGCAATTTCAATATTCTCGGCTCTCTTTCCCCAGATGCGATTATTGTAGGCAATTGCCAAGTTATTTTGCGTACCTGCCCATTGTTCGGGATAGGTAGTGCGGGTATATACTTCTAAAACTACTTCATAGCAAGCGATCGCAATTTCCAGGTTCTTGGCGGAATTACCCAATGGGAATTGTGCTATTAAATTGCCAAATGAAATAATATTTGAGGCGATAAATGCAGCCGTTTCTTTAGGAACTTTTTTAAATCTAGTAGTTGCCCAGTCCCTCAAAATATCAGCTAAATTTTCATCAAGTTTATCGAGATTTTTTTCAAGTAGGGGATAAACGATTTGCCGATCACCATTACTGTCTGCTGTGGCTTGCACAACATCCAATAAAAAATCAAGATGGCAGCCACTAAAAAAAATAAAATTCGATGAACGATAGCCCAAAAACTCCTCTAAATCCTGAACTTTTTCTCGACTACACTTAACCAATTTTTTATTCCCTAACTCAGTATACAGTCTCAAGGCTTCTCGATAATTTGATAACCCTTCCTCCCATCTTTTTAGAGAGTGACATATCAACCCCAACATATAATAAGCATTCGCTTTACTCAAGGGTTGCCTCAAATCCTGTGCCACTTCCAAAGCCGAGTGATAATAATCAAAAGCCCGATCGCAATCCTTGAGTTTATTATAATACAACCCCCCGATTTCATATAAAAGATCATACTCGCCTAACTGATCCTGACTATCTCGGAGTATCGGCAACTGCTTTTCTAAAATTGCGATCGCCTTTTCAGTATTCTCGGTCTGCTCTCCTCGGATACGATCAGAGTAAGCAGAAGCCAAGTTGTTTTGCGTGGCTGCCCATTGTTTGGGATAGGCGGTGTGGGTATAGACTTCTAAAGCCAATTCATAGCAAGCGATCGCCTTTTCAATATTTTCAGCCCGCTCTCCCCGAATGCGGTCATTGTAGGCAGCTCCCAAGTTCATTTGCGTCATTGCCCATTTTTCGGGATAGGCGGTGCGGGTTCTGACTTCTAAAGCCAGTTCATAACAAGCGATCGCCATTTCAATATTCTCGGCTTTCTCTCCCCGGATGCGGTTACGGTAGGCAGAAGCCAAGAGATTTTGCGTGCCTGCCCATTTTTCGGGATAGGCAGTGCGAGTATATACTTCTAAAGCCTGTTTAGAGCAAGCGATCGCCTTTTCAATATTTTCAGCGCGCTCTCCCCGGATACTGTCACAGTAGGCAATTGCCAAGAGATTTTGCGTAGCCGCCCAATATTGAGGAGAGGTGGTGCGGGTATATACTTCTAAAGTTGCCTCATAGCAAGCGATCAAAATTTCTAGATTATCGGCGGGCTGAACTAACGGGAATTGTTCTATTAAATCGCCAAATTTCGCAATAGATAGGGCAATAGATACAGCCGTTTCTGTAGAAACTTCTTTAAACTTAGCAGTTGCCCAGGTTCTTAAAATATCAGCTAAATTTTCATCGAATTTATCGAGATTTTGCTCAAGCAGGGGATAAACAACTTTCGCATCGCCCTTACTATCGGCTGTAGCTTGCAAAACATTTAATAAAAAATCAAGCTGAGGGTCACTTTCAGGTAGAGATGCCGATAAACGACGGGCTAAAAATTTTTCTAACTTCTGAATTTCTTTTCGACTATGCTCAACCCATTCTTGATTCCCCAATTCAGTATAAATTTTTGATGCTTCTCGATAATTTGACAACCCTTCCTCCCATTTTTTTAAAGAGTGGCACATCAACCCCAACATATAATAAGCATTCGCTTTACTCAAGGGTTGCCTTTCCGTCAAATCCTGTGCCACTTCTAAAGCTGAGTGATAATAATCAAAAGCTCGATCGTAATCGTTGAGTTTGCGATAATATAACCCCGCAATTTTATATAAAACTTCATACTCTCCCGATTTATCCTCCCCTTCTCGCAGTCGGATTAACCGTTTTTCTGCCACCTCTATTAACTTCTGATAATCCCCAATTTTTTCATATAACTTTTCCAGATGATCTAGAGATTTAACGAACCACTGTTGCTGGGAGTCATCTTGTTCATAATAGCCGATCGCTTCCTCAAAATAGGAAATGGCATCCTCTGATTGATTCAGAGTATCGGAAATCAACCCCAACATATAATAAGCATTGGCTTCCTTCTCCGGTTGTTTTTCCGTCAAACCCTGTGCCACTTCCAAAGCCGATTGATAATAATCAAAAGCCCGATCGCAATCCTTGAGTTTATTATAATATATCCCCCCAATTTGATATAAAAGCCCATACTCACCAGACTTGTCCTGACTTTCTCGGAGTATGGCTAACCGCTTTTCTAAAACTGCGATCGCCTTTTCAAACTCTCCTATTTTTTGATATAAATCAACTAAATAGTTTAAAATAACGCCAACCCACCCTTTACCCTCCTCCTGTTTCTCATAAACCCCGATCGCACCTTCATAATAAGCGATCGTATCTGCCAATTGCCCCAGTTTCCCGCTTTCCCATGCCAACCAATACAAAGCCGTCCCTTCCATTTGCCCATCCGACAAATCTCGGGAAATCTCCAACATTTTCCGATGACATTCCACCGCCAACTCATCCAAACCGTCCCCAGAAAACCCCCGCCCCAAACCATGCCAAACCCAACCCAACTTGGGGCGATCTTGCGTCGGCTTGACGATTTTCAGCAACTTTTGATAAAATAAAGCTGCCTCCTGAAACTGTTTGTTATTCAGGAAACTATTCCCCACCCCATTCAGATAATCCCACGCCTGCTGAGTATGGGGATTATTGCCAATTTGGTTAAATAACTGATACGCTAAAGAATAGGCAGAAACTGCATTATCCTGTTGCTGCCAGTTGGCATAACACTGCCCCGAACATAATTGGGATGCTGCCTGCAACCATAGATTATTTTGAGTTTGGGAGCGTTGATAACAGGCATTATAGGAGGCGATCGCATCTCCAAAATACCCCAAATTCTGCCAACACACCCCGACTTTATACCAAATATCAATCCGATTCGGACTTAATTCCAAAACCCGAACAAAGCAGGATAAAGCGTGGTGGAATTTACCATTATTCTGGAACTCAACACCCCGTTTAATCCAGTGTTGAATAATGAAGCGATTGGGTGGTTGATTCCCCGAACCCTGAGAATTATCAGTCATAACCCCAAACCCTGATGCAAGTCCGATTATAGCAACCGCCAAGGGGGTTCGGACATAATTACTCCAACCGAGTCCACTTGAGTGGACTTTTGCTATGAGCCTTGAAATTCATTTCAAGGCGGGTCTAAAATTAGCCGATCTGTCCCAACCGTTTTAGCAGTTGCTATAATTCTAGCCTGACGAATAAGAATAACTGATTTTTTAATTGTTTCTTAAGGAAACCTTCTATACTCAACGATCAATCCTCATCCTCCGCCAAAAAATCAAGGGTGCGATCGCGGCTGAGAAGAGGAGTCGTTTTTGCTGCATCCATTGATATCATGTCCGCTTAAACAGTTATGATTCCTGGGTGCCATCTTCTGAAGCGACTTCAAACTTTTGCCTATTGCTAGCTTGCCTATTGCCTTTTCTCGAACGATTGTGTAAGTATTATAGCAACGAGCGCTCCCGTGGTTACAGTTTAAATGGGGTAAGAAACCTTAAAACCCTTATCGAAAAGCCGTTTCAGTTCCCTATTCCCTATTCCCTATTACCTGCGCGCAGCGCTATAAAACGGACTTGATATGATGGGGTGGGAACGCACCCTACAATTAACTTTCGGTCGGGTCAAAGCCCCCAGAATTGGGGGTTTGGGGGCGCGACGATTGACAAATGGTTTCCGATTGCCATATCAAATTTCCGGCTTTTGTAGCTGTTTAGAAACCGGGTTTCTCAAAGTTGGAGAACAACCCGGTTTCCCAATGTCAGACTATTCCTCCACCCGGAACGCCGCCGCCGGGAGAGACAGTCGGGGTGACGGCTTCAATTCCGGCCGGGAAGAATACCCGTTCCGCGTCGGTTTTCCGGCGGTTTCCTCCGGAAGCAGGACCTCCCGAATCAGCCTCGCCACCGCCCGTCCGGCGAGATCTCCGGCCACCTGCTGACTCAGATCCCGGACTTCCGGTTTCGCCAACAAATTGGGCACCCGCTGCACCAACAGTATCGGGTCGAACCCTTTCGTTTCCTGGAGGATGGCGAGAATGCGCCGGATGTGTTCCATCCTCTGACGATCGCCCTCCGACATCGTTTCCACGGCCGGACGCGGCGCCTTCACGCCCATCCACTCCGCCACTTTCTGTTGGGCCTTGGCGATCGCATTTTGGGACGCCAAATCGATATTATTCACCAACTCCCTCGCCAGATATTCCCGGATAAATTCCCCCCGTTCCGAAAAGATAAAATCCAAGGTCTGGTCGAGCACCTGGTTGATGTCGTAATCGTCGCTATTTTTGGCATTTTTGAGCAGGTTTTCCAGTCGGTTCCAGCGGAACGTGCCCTCTTTAAATAGCAGCAACCGCAACGACGTCCGCAACTGCGGCGCCGGGTCGCTCAACAGCCGTTTTGCCACATAGGGATAGGCCTTGCTGAGAACCTTAAAATTGGGATCGACGTTGATAGCAATCCCCTCCAGGGTGACGAGCGATCGGATAATCAGGGCATAGTAAGCCGGAACCCGGAACGGATACTCGTACATCAGAGCCGAAAGCTGGTCGGTGATGCTCTTGAAATTCAGTTCCGCCACACTCGCCCCCAACGCATCGTTGAACACCGAAGCCAGGGCGGGAATGATGGGGGTGAGATCCGTATCCGGACTCAGAAATTCCAACTTTACATAGTCGTGGGCCAACCCTTCAAAATCCCGGTTCACCAGGTGCACCACCGCTTCCAACAAACCGTACCGCTGATAGGGTTTCACCTCGCTCATCATGCCGAAATCGAGGTAAACCAACTTTCCGTCCGGACTCGCCAGCAGGTTGCCGGGGTGGGGGTCGGCGTGGAAAAACCCGTGTTCGAGGAGTTGGCGGAGGGAGCACTGGACGCCCACTTCGATCAGATAGCGGGCGTCGATGCCCTTGGCGGCAATTTCTTCTAGATTGGTGAGTTTCGTGCCCGTCACCCACTCCATTGTCAATACCCGCCGCCCGGTGTAATCCCAATAAATGCCGGGGACGTAGATATCTTTGATGTGGCCGTAGAGTTCCCGGAAGCGTTCGGCGTTGCGGCCTTCGTGGCTGTAGTCCATCTCCTCGTAGATGCGGCTCCCGAATTCGTCCATGATCGCCACCAGGTCGCTGCGGATGAACTTGAAGTTATTTTGAACCCAAATTGCCAGTTTTCGCAGGATGTAGATGTCGAGGGCGATGCTTTCGGAGAGGCCGGGACGCTGGACTTTGACGGCGACGGTTTCCCCGGTTTTGAGTTTGCCTTTGTAAACCTGTCCGAGGGAGGCGGCGGCGAGGGGGTCTGGGCTGAGTTCGGCGTAGATGTTTTCCGGCCGATCGCCGAGTTCTTCTTCGATAAACTGGTAGGCGACTTCGTTGGGGAAGGGGGGGAGTTGGTCTTGGAGGGTGGTGAGTTCTTCCAGGTACAGGGGGGGCACCAGGTCGGGGCGGGTGGAGAGGGCCTGTCCGACTTTGATGAAGGCCGGCCCGAGTTCGGTGAGGATGTCGCGGAGGCGGACGGCCCGCTTGCGTTCGTTGCGATCGCTTTGGCCGAGTTTGCGATCGCTCCACACTTTAAAATACCAAAACCCAAATTTCCAAATGATCGTCAGCAGCCGCCCCCAGACCTCCAAAAATCGGGAGCGGTAGTGGTTGGCGATGGCGATGGGGTCGTAGCGGATGGCGAAATCGTCGATTTCGGGTTCCGCTTCCTCGACGGAACCTTCGACTGCGATGGCGTCCGTCTCGACGGTTTCGGGCGGGGGGACGGCGATCGTCTCGGTTTTGAGTTCGGCTGGCATCGGGGTTCGTGAATCCAAATTGACTTCGGGGGATGGCGGGGATATCGGTTTGACTGTCATATAAAATATCGGATCGAGTCTGAATATCAATGTTAACTATTGTAACAATATTGGACTCGACCGCCGCGCATCTCGACGATACCATTGATTCAACCGCCGCGTCAGGCTTCCCGAACCGACTCCCGCATCAGCCGGTGACACAGGTCCAGCAGGTGGCGGCGGGTGCTGATGGGGAGGCGGGGTTGGGGCGACTCCAGGTCGGGCCAGTTCGGCAGGTCGAAGCAGGGACAGCACCCCGGCGGCATCCCGTGGGTCCGCATGGGGACGGGCATGGCACAGCGGGCACAATCGACGATATCCCACTCCGGCGTCAGCAGTTCGGCGATGGTCTGGTCGGTTCCCTCCAAGTAGCAGTCGCCGGATTCGGGACTCAGGATTTCTTGCCAGCATTCATTCAACTCGTGGCTGTAGCGATCGCCGCTGATGGCGGGTTGGGGCAGCCGCGTTTCTCTGCCGTTGTTAAGGACGACTTTTTTACCGAGCTGAAACCAGTAGGCGAGGTATTGTTTGACTTGGTGTTGGGAAGCCATAAATCATCCGTGAAGGTGGTCTGTTCGTCTATAACATGGGGTCGAGTCCGAGATTCAAAACTTGATGCTCAAGAAACGATTTCATTCTAATTTTATCTACAAATTGCGACATTTCTGCCGACTCAAACCTATAATTAACCTTAAGGTTTGCCGCCCAATTTTATCCTTTGCGGGGGAGAGTTGCCCGCCGCGACCGTCTCGACCGTCACCGTCGCCGTTTCACCCGCGACCGTTTCCGCCCGCCGAAATCGCCTGAGAGTGGGCGTTAGCAAAATTTTAAAAAAAAATATTAAATAATATAAACAAATGTCAATATTTGTCAATATATCTGAAGTTAGATTCTCTCGATGGAAACATTTTCGCGGTTCTCCGGCGATCGGTATTTTTACTGAGGGTGACTCCCGAACTGGGCATCGGAGGGCAAAATGTTCCGTAATTTCACTATTGTCGGCTCGATGGGAGTCGCCTTAAAATTTGACTATAGCCTGAATAACAATTGTTTTTCGGCGACACAATAATCAACCGGGAGTGCGGTATGACCAGTATTTTATCGACCTTCGATCTGGCGAAACAGGGTGATGTGAATGCGATCGGTTCGCTGATTCGGCAAAAGCTACGGTCTAAAAAAATCGTCACGAAATTTACCTTCAATGGCGGAGAACTCAATTTTTATGTCGAATCGGAAATTTTTTCGGCTCAAACCGTCGGGGCAGCCATTTTTAAATATATCGATAACTGTCGGTTTAATGTGAAATCAATACAATTCATAAAAATATATAAACCCCGGGAAGGACGTTGGCAGCTTGCCCATCGAGTCCCACTACATAATCCGGATAAGTTGATCGTATTGAATCCTCTCGAAAGCCGTCAAAATAGCTCCGATTTATTTCCGGCAAAAGCCCCATCACAAATCAATCCGAATTCGGAGATCGACACACTTCGAGGAGAGTTGAAACAGTTAAAGCGGTCTCTCGAAACCGAAGTTAAACGCCTGTCTAAGATTTCATCCCAGTTAGAAGATGCCTTGCACGATCATACTAAAGACGACCAAAATCTGAAAGCAATAATGTTTCAAATTATTGACTTACTCATACAGTATCCTCCCGCTCATCCTCCGGGGGAACATCGTGACTGCAATGACGAAAACGGTCGTGATAACACTGTCAATAATGGGGGCTTTATAGAGAAATATAAAATACCGGAAATACCGGAGTCTACACAATTACGACAATACCTAGAACAACTCAATATTAAAGTTCTGAGTAGTCGCGAACCCAATCCCTCAGATACGCCGATGAATAAGATGGCGGTGAAACTGGGAAAAAATTACCCTAATTTGGCAAGGCTACATCAAGCGATCGTCAGAAGTATTCCACACAACCAAGCCTTCGATCTCAACCTGGCAAATTCTAGTCAATTGGAGATTTCCAATTCTACCCAGTCCGGTCACAATCTCTACAATCTCAGCTTTCTATCTGAATATCACTACGACCGAAAAAAACGCAAGATTACTGGAAAAGTCGATCGCAAGTCCGAAATCCTCAATTTTTTCAATGGAATCTGGTTTGAACAGTTCATTTATGCCGAGATCGATGAACTTTTTGACCGGAACAATATTGACTATGAATGTCTGATAAATCCCCAGCTTGAGTTTGCCAATGGAGACAAATTTGAACTGGATTTTTTGTTTCTTGTCAACGATAAAGTTCTCTGGATTGAATGCAAGTCCGGAAGGAATAATAATAACTTGAGTTATAACCGATATGAGAACCACAAACAAGTCATGCAATTACCGAAAGAGCGTTCGCTGTTGGTCTTGCTTCAAGCTTCAAAGGAACAGACGGAAGAACTCACCCAAATGCGGGATCTGACGATCGCCAACACCGACAACTTGATCGAAAAAGTCAAGCGGGGATTGAATTGGGAAATCGACGCCTAAAATCACCGACCCATTTTTAACTAAAAAAGGAGCAGATGCTCCTTTTTTTTATTGCGAGAGTCCCAAAATTTCGATCGACTTATCCAGAACCTCGTCGGGGTCGAAAGGTTTGGTCATGTACAAATTGGCGCCGACTTTTTCCCCCTGCTGCTTGTCGAACTCCTGCCCTTTTGCCGTGAGCATGATAATATAAATCTCGGACAAACCCATCTGATTTTTGACGCGATCGCAGACCTCGAAGCCGTTCATTTTGGGCATCATCACGTCCAGAAACACCAATTCCGGCTTTTGTTCTGTAATCATCGCCAAAGCGTCCTCGCCATTCTCGGCGACCAACAACTCCACCCCCTCATCCTCGAGATCCTCCAGCGTCTGTTCGAGTAGAAGCCGGATGTGGGGTTCGTCATCTACAATTAAAATTTTCGGAGCCATGAAACTTTCCCTTAGTCTGTTAATATAATACTTCAAACACCTCGATTTTGTTCTTTTTCCCCTTAACTTTCACGATACCGACCTCTCGAAAATTGAAATGGTGGCGGGTGGCATCATATATACTACGTCCCGCCAAGATTTGTCCACCCTTCGCCAGGGATTGCAGGCGGGACGCCACGTTCACCTGGTCGCCGATCGCGGTATAATCGACGTGGTGGGGCGACCCGATGTTGCCCACCACCACCTCCCCGGAACTGATGCCGATTCCCGTCCGAAAATTCTCTCGAATCCAATCGTTGGGAATGGTTTTCAGGCGAGCTTGCATTCCGATCGCCGCCTCGATCGCCCGTTTTTCGCACTCCTCCAGGGATGCAGGCGCCCCGAACATACAGACGATCATATCGCCGACGAACTTATTCACCGTCCCGCCGTGGTCGAAAATCACGTTGACCATGGACTCGAAATAAATATTCAAATATTCCACCATTTTTTCCGGTTGCAATTCCTCACATTTGCTGGTAAAATTGCGGATATCGGAAAATAAAATCACCAAATTTTTCTTGCAATTTTTGAGGAGATTTTCCTCCTTGGAATCGATGACCGCCCGCGCCAACTGGGGGGACATATAGCGTTCCAAATTTGCCTTGATCCGCTCCTCCTGGAGGCGATATTCGTAAAAGCGGATGTTCTCGATCGCGTTGGCGGCTTGGGAGGCGATCGCCGTCAACAATTTCAAATCGCTGGCGGTGTACGCCACCTCCCGGCTGCTGAGGAGTCCGAGGGCTCCCAGGATGCGGTCGTAGTTTTTCAAAGGAGAAAATAAAAACGCGGAAATTTCGGAATTGAAGGACAAAAAGCGCCCGTCGGAGGCGATGTCGTTGACAATTTCCGGCCGACCGAATTGGGGAATGGAAGTGGCAATTTTCTCTCCCAAATGGCGGCTGATGTCGGGAGTCTCACCGGCGATCGCGATCGTCTCGCAGGTTTGGGTTTCCTCGTCGCAACTGATGGCGAACCCCCCCGTCGCCCCGATCACTTGCATGGCTTCCTCCAAAACCAACCGGGCCAGGGATTGCAAGTCCAAAACCGCACTCAATTTCTCGGACACCCGGTAGAGGAGGTTAATTTCTTTGTACCGCTCCAAAGTCTCGTTGGCGAGGGTTTTGCACTCCCACTCCCGCTCCACCAAATAGCTCAAAAGGGAGGCTGCCGTCGCCGCCATTTCCGGCCCTTCCACCCAACCGACGGGTTCCCCCCGCAACAAAATGGGGTGGGCCGTCGCACTGCCGTCGCGATCGCCGAGCAAACAGTTCCCCCCTCCATCCACAATACAAATTGGAGTTTCCGTCAATTTCAACATCTCACCCAGCAAAGACGAGACCTCGGGTCGGGCCAAAATCCGCTTCAATTTAACCTTCATTCTCCCCCCGGGGTTCCTCCAAAAGAAACAGAAAAATATTAGCCAACTCCTTTTCAAATCTCAAACTTTTCACCAAATTGTACTTCTCCGAAAACTGGGCGTTGGCGATCACCAAATCCGGCTTCAGAGAGCGAATGTGGGGCAGGAATTCCCCGTCATCGTCGGGACTCTGCGTCACCAGATATCCCTGAGCCCGCAGCACCTCGTTCAAGACCTCGACGGTGGAGGTGTCGCGATCGACGATCAGCACCCGCTTGGGGGATTCTCCCCGGGCTAACAGAGTCTTCACCTCCCGAAATAAAACGTCCTCGGGCACCGGCTTTGTCAGGTATTTATCCACCCCCACCCGATAGCCGCGGTCGAGGGATTCGTCGGCCGAGAGCACCAAAATCGGGATCTTTTGGGTGTCCGGGTCGTGTTTCAAAATCGCCGCCACGTCCAAACCGCTGATCTCCGGCATGATGATATCCAAAATCACCAAATCCGGCTTTTCTTGCTTGACCCGGGCGATCGCCTCCCGGCCGTCGTGAGCCTCCCGGATCTGGTAGCCCTCCGCGTCGAGTTCCTGCCGCAGCAGCTCCCGGATGCTCGGGTCGTCATCCACGATCAAAATCCTCTTTTTCCGCTCCCCGAGGGGTTCGGAGGGGACGGCCGGCTCGGCGGTGAGGTGTTCGATCAGGGACGCGAGATCCAGGGTTTTCACCTCCCGGCAGGCGATCGCGGGTTCCGGACAGGGGAGGGTAAAGAAAAACGTACTCCCCGCCCCGACCCGACTTTCCGCCCAGATCCGGCCGCCGTGGTGTTCGACAATTTCCTTGCAGATCGGCAGTCCCAAACCCGTGCCCTGGGGCTTGTTGGTGAGGGTGTTGCCCACCTGTTTGAACTTCTCGAACACTTTGGGAAGGTCCGCCTCGTCGATGCCGGAGCCCGTATCGCTGACGGCGAATTGAATTTGGGCGTCGGCGGCCTTTACCCGCAGCGTCACCGAGCCGGTTTCGGTGAATTTGACGGCGTTGGAGATCAGATTGAGCAGGACTTGGATCAACTTGTCGCGATCGCCCCGAATTTCCGGCAGGTGTTCTTCCATCCGGACGACCAACTCGATGGGTTTGGACTCGAACAGGGCCGACGTCGCCGCGATCGCCCGTTCGACCACAGTATTCACCGAGAGCGGTTCCAAATGCCACTCGATCTTCCCCGCCTCCATCTTGGCGATATCGAGGACGTCGTTGATCAGCGTCGTCAGCCGCATCCCCTCCGAAACGATGATGTCCACGTTGCCGCCCACCTGCTTCACCGCCCGTTGCACCTTTTTGTCCTGGGTCTGGACGTGGGGGAAAATCACGTCGTCGAGTTTTTTCTGGATCAGCTTGGCGAAACCCAACACGGAAGTCAGCGGCGTCCGCAACTCGTGGGACACGGTGGAGATGAAATCCGTCTTCATGCGATCGATCTCTTTTTCGGCGGTGATGTCGCGCAACAGCACCACCGAACCGATAAAAATTTCTTCTCCTCCACTGTCCGCCGCCTGCTTCAGGACACCCGTCGCCACCGCCTGCCCCATGCGATCGGCGGCCAGCGACACCTCCGCCTGAAACACCTCCTTGGGTCGGGCCTTGGACTGCAACACCAGGTCGGCGACATCGCTGCGGAACACCCGGGAACACAATTGCCCCCGCAAGTCCAGGGCGCCCAACTGAAATAACCGGGCCAGGGCCGGGTTGGTGCGGGTAATTTTGCCCTCCGCGTCCGTCACCAGCAGGCCGTCGGCGATGTGGTCGATGATCGAGGTGAGGTTGGCGAGGGTTTCCTGCAACTCCGCCGTGGCCGCCTCCACCCGCTCTTCCAAGTGCTGGTTGGACTCGGCCAGTTGCCGGTTCGACTGTTGCAGTTGCCGGATCATCTGGTTGAAAGCCCGGGCCAGGATGCCGATTTCGTCCCGGGTCAAGACGGGGGCCTTGCAGTCCAAATTGCCCTCGGAAACTTGGAGCGCCGCCTCCGTGATGGCGAGGATGGGCCGGGTGATCTTGCGGGTGAGCAGGTACACGGCGATCAGGAGCAGGGTGACGGAACTCAGGCCCAGCAGCAGGATATCTTTGGCGAGGCGATCGGCCGGGGCGAAGGCTTCCCGCTGGTCCATTTCGGCGATCAGGGCCAAATTCTGGTCTTCGAGCCAGGTGTAGATGCCGATGACGGGGGTGCCCTCGTAGTTGCGGTAGCGCCCCTCCCCGTCTAGCCCCCGCAGGGCCGCGGCGATCGCGTCGCTGGTGACGCCGCGGGCGAACTGTTCCTCCCCCATCTTTTCGCCGGAGATGAAGGCGCTGTGGGTTTCCAGGCTCCCAACCAGGTAGGTTTGGCCGCTGTTGCCCAACCCGCTGCGCTCCCGGATGATCTCGTCGATGCCGTCCAAGTTGAGGTCTACGGCGACCACGGCGATGCGGGGGTCGCCGTCCTCGGGATCGGGGGAGGAGGCTTCCCGGGCCAGCCGTTCCCGGGTGGCGGGGTCGGGTGCGCCGGTTTCCGGGAGTCCGTAGGCGGCCTGGGCGGCCCGGAGCGCCGCTTCGGTTTCCGAGCCGGGGAATTCGTCGATGGGGCCGTCGTAGAATCCCAGATCTCGCAGCAGGAGTTGAATCGAGCCGATCGCGTCCGGGCCGGGGACGGCGGCGGTTTCAGGGGGCCCGGCGAGGACGGGGGCGGCCAGGGTCATCATCGGGCGCCCGGTTTTGAGGGAGGTGTAGAAGTTGGGGCGGACGATGTAATCGGAGTCGATGCGGTCGAAATAGGTGGTGGTGTTGCCCAGGGGTTGGTAGGTGCCGACGATGGCGGGGTCCGTGGAGTGAACGGTCATGCCGGCGGTGGTCAATAAAGAGATGCGGTCGATCTGGGGTTGGAGGGCGACGATGTGGGCGAGTTCCCGGGCGATGGCGGTCCGCGCCGTTTCTTTTTCCGCCTCCGTCGCGCCGGGGTCGAGGAGGACGGTGGCTTGGGTGCGGAGGGTGAGGTCACCGGCGATGGTGAGGGTGTCGCGGCGCTGATGTTCCCCCCACTCGTTGACCTGGTGGGCTTTGAGGGAGGTGGCGACCCGCAGGCGGTCGAAAATGGACTGTTGCAGGGCGTCCCGCGCCCGGATGTTGACCGTGAAGGCGACGAGGCCGACCGTGAAGGCGGAGAGGAGAAAAAAGTAGCCCACCAGTTTGGAGAGCAGGCTTTGATTGAGGAATTTCATTGTCGTTCCCAATCGGAGAAGATGGCTCGGATCTCGGCGATCGCGCGATCGGCCGCGGCTTCCGGCGAGATTCCGTCGGCGACGACGGCGCGGATTGCCCGACCCCAAACATTATCCGAAAGCACTTGAGAATAAGCGGGATTGAAGGATTGTGGAAATGATCGGGTTTGGCGGTAGTCCCGGGCTGACACGGAAATATGGGGGTCTTCGGGATCGGTCCAAAACGGATCGTCGAGCAGTTCTGGCATCACCGGAAAATAGCGCCCCTGGGCACCCTTCAAATATGCGGCTAAATTGTCGGGTCGGATCAGATAGGCGAGTAGGCTTTTCGCCGCTTCCCGATTCTGAGACTCTTTAAATATAACAACCTTTTTGATGCTGACCACGGAGGACAGGGGCGTGCCGTCGGGTTTGTCGGGCCGGCCGATGGTGGCCAGGGCATCGAAGTAGGTGGCCCGGTCCTGTCGCTGGGAACCGGGGATGGACAGGGACGGGTTGGCGGTCAATACGGCGTCGCGACTCAGGAAGGTGACGTTATTTTCGGCGTTGCCCCAATTGACGGCACTGGGGGGGACGTACCCATCTGTGTAGAAGTCGGTATACTCGGTGAGGGCGGTGATGATTCCCTGGCGGACGTTCGGATCGCTCACCTGGAGTTGTCCGGTGGGGCTGACGACTTGGACGTTGTAGGCTTCCAAAAAGTGTTCAAAAATGAAGTAGGTATCGCTGGCGGCGGTGGACAGGGGAAATGCGAAGGCGTAGATGTCCTCTTGACCTTGTTGCCGCAACCGTTCCTGGGCGGTTTTCCAGAACTGCCAAAATTCGTCCCAGTTTCGGGGGATGGATTCCTCGGCCATTCCCGCTTCCTCTAGGAGGGGTTTCCAGTAGTGGAGGTGGACGGTTTGCTGGCTGAGGGGGACGGCGTAGTAAGCGGTTTTTCCGGTGGCGGCGTTTTCGTAGCGGACGGATTCGAGGGCGGCGGGGTCGTAGCGGTCCAGGACGGGTTCGATGACGTCGGAGACATCCACGAGGCGATCGTCCCAGGCGAAGCCGGGGATGGCGGGTTCGATCTTGCCGGTACTGAAGAGCATATCCGGGGGGTTGACCGCGGCGATCGCGTTGTTGGTCTCTTTGAGCATATCTTTGTCGCTGTAGAACGTCAGTTCCACCGGGATGCCGTTTTCGCCCTCCCACTCGGCGACCAGACGCCGGATCTCTTGCGTTTCTTCGGGATAGAACCCCTGCTGCCACCAGACTCGGAAGGGTCGGTCGCCGACGCCCGAGTCCACGGAGGAGGGGGAAATATTGCAGGTGGCGATTCCCAACGCCAACCCGAACAGCAACAAGAGGGCGATCGTTCGTCTGCGTATTTTCATGTCGTTCGGTGGGACTCAATTCCCCACATAGCAATTTTCAATCTCACCCGCCACATCTCGAATGAGAGTGTCGGAAAGGGAAAAAGGCTGATGAATCGATCGCTCTCAATTCTCACTTTTTCTCCCCATCTTCAATAAATAAACATTCCCCGCCCGGTGAGGGCAGGGAATGTCAAAAAAGTTTAAAGTTGATCGATGGCGGACTGACCGGTTGCTATCGCGTCGGGCACACTGAAATGTTGTTGGCGTTCAGAAAGATCGTACCGGCGGGCTGTTGGGCGATCAGTACCGGGTTGCCGGTGTCCGTTTTGATGATCAGCGGGTCGAGCCGCAGGCACTCCTGAACCAATTCGCCCCATTCTTCCACCTGGCGGGTGTATTCGGCTCGGAGGCGGGGGATGTCATCCAGGGTGATGCCGTTCGGAATGGGGGTCAGGTTGGCGATGAACACTTCGTCCGTGATCACCGCATCGCTGGTGATGCTGCGATCGACTGCCAATTCGTAAAGGATGGGATAGGTGAAGGCGGCGGGCAAAGTTCTGTTCGGCAATTCCAAATCCGGCAAGGTGTAGTAACGGGGGGGATCGACGCGATCGGGATTCGGATCGTCCTCGCCTTCGTCCTTGGGCTTGTACCTGACGTCGAAATCCGATGGCGTGGTCACGACTCCAATTTGAGCGAGGGCCTGAACCGGCAGGCCGATCGCAATGAGCGCACACAATGCGCCTAAAAGCTTAGACTTCATCGTAATTCATCTCCTCAAAGTCACCAAAATAAACAATTGACAGCCTCCCCGCCCGATCCGACCGGATCAAATCCGGGTGGATATTCCTCAGATCGCCCCGAGAATTCCCGGACTCTGGGACAGTGCCATCTTAACTCGATCGCGACAGAGGTCGGATAGAAACACTTGCGAACTTTATCAAATTTTACCTCATCTATCAATATACCAACTGATATCGCACCCGCGATCCGGACGGATGCCCGCAACAGGCACAAAAGCGTCCTGACTCGATTTCGCCGCCGGAGTAGCCAGTGGAAGGCCATACTCTGGTAGATTAGTGAACTTAGGCAGAAGAGATCGACCCCAATCGCAGCCATGACATCGACCAACCGACAGTTTAACCCATTCAGACAGTTCCGAAGTGCGATCGCCCCGACCCGCCGCATCGATCGCCTCCAGCGACAAATCGGGATCTGGGTGTGCGGCATCCTCCTGGGATTTGTCCTCACCCAAGTCCAGGCCCACTGCGCCGTGGCGGGTGAAAAGATCGCCTCCCGCCTCGATACCCTGGCGCAGGACGTCCGGCAACCGGCGGCGGAAATGAGCTACTATCCCCAAGCCGGACAACCCACCCACCAGCGGGAATTTCGCGGGGTGTGGGTGGCTTCGGTGGTGAACATCGACTGGCCCTCCAAACCGGGCCTGTCCGTCGCCCAGCAGAAATTTGAACTCCTGGCTATCCTCAACCGGATGCAGGAATTGAACCTCAACGCCCTGGTGCTGCAAATCCGGCCCAATGGCGATGCCTTCTATGCCTCCCAAATTGAACCGTGGAGCAGTTGGCTGACGGGCCGCCAGGGCCAACCCCCGGCGCCCTATTACGATCCGCTGCAATTCGCGATCGACGAGGCCCACAAGCGCAACATCGAACTCCACGCCTGGTTGAACCCCTACCGGGCCAAACTGAACGCGGAAAAATCCCCCTTCGCGGCTAACCACATGGCGGCGGTTTATCCCCAGTACGCCTACCGCTACGGGGATTTGATCTGGATGGACCCGGGCGCGAAGGAAATCCAAGATCGCACTTACAATGTGGTGATGGATATCGTCCGGCGCTACGATGTGGACGGCATCCACATGGATGATTATTTCTACCCCTATCCCAAGTCGGGCGTTTCCTTCCCGGACTCCCAAACCTACAATGCCTACCGGGCGGCGGGTGGCACCCTGTCCCTGGCGGACTGGCGGCGGGATAATGTCAATCAGATGATCTGGCGACTGGCCCAGGGGATCAAGGCGATCAAGCCCGATGTAAAATTCGGGATCAGCCCCTTCGGCATTTACCGTCCGGGCAAGGCGCCGGGAATTGTGGGGATGGACCAGTACGACGCCATCTATGCGGACGTGAAATTGTGGATGGAACGGGGATGGGTGGATTACCTGGCGCCCCAACTGTACTGGCGCATCGATCCGCCTCAGCAGAGTTACCCGGTGTTGTTGGATTGGTGGGTGCGAAACAACCCCCAGCGGCGCCACGTCTACGCGGGCAATTATCTGAGCCAGTTGGATAACGGCTGGTCCGTGGGCGAGTTTCAGCGGCAGGTGGCGATTTCCCGCCAAAAGGCGAATCAGTTGTCGTTGGGAAATATCTTTTTCAGCATGAAGATGTTCCGGGACAACCGGGGCGGGGTGAATGATATCTTCAAGTCGGCGGTTTATCCGACTCCGGCGTTACCGCCGGCGATGCCGTGGTTGGATAATGAACCGCCGGAGGCTCCTGCGGGGGTGCAGGGGAGTACGGGGATGATTAGCTGGAATCCCGATACTTCCAATGATGTGCGATCGTGGGCGCTGTATCAGCAGTTTAGCAATGGCTGGCAGTTGGTGCGGGTGCTCGATCGCGATACGACGGCGGTGAGCGTGTCGCCGGGAACCTACGCGGTGCGATCGGTCGATCGCTTGGCCAACGAAAGTTCCGAGCAAATCGTCACGGTGCAGTAACTCCTTTGAGGGAGCAGGGGGGCAGGGGGGCGGAGGAGGCGCAGGGAGTCCCTATCCCCCCATTCCCCATTCCCCATTCCCTACTCCCTATTCCCCGCCCACGGCGCTCTATGACTTTTATTTCCACCCCCTACGCTTTATTTCTCGCCGTTCTGTTCGTCATTTACTGGGTTATTCCTTGGCGATCGGGGCGGCTGGGGGTTTTGTTGGCGGCGAGTTTGCTCTTTTATGCCACCCTGCAAATTCAATATATCCCGCTATTATTACTCTGCATTTTATTCAATTTCGGTTTGGCGCTCTCCATCGGCGAACCGCTGGAAAATTGGCAAATTGCCAACGTCGCCTGGAACCGCCGCCGTTTACTTTTACTGTGGATCGGAATTATCGTCAACGTCCTGCTTTTGTTGGGTTTCAAATACGTTCCATTTCTCCTTTCCATCGCCGGCGGTATATTTGAGATTCCCAATATCGAAGCAGCGGCAGTCTGGGCTGACAGTTACATCGTCCCGCCGCTGGGTTTGAGTTTTTTCTGTTTTGAAATTATCGCCTATTTGATCGATGTCTACCGGGGCGCTCCCGCCACTCCTTCCCTACTCGAATTTACGAGCTACAAATTTCTATTTCCCAAATTTATCTCTGGCCCGATTACCCGCTACCACCACCTTGAAAATCAGTTTAAAAGTCTCAAATTTCCCGTCCCCGAACAAATCGCGGACGGGTTGTGGCTGATGGCGATGGGGGCGATCAAAAAGGGCATTTTTGCCGATCGCATCGGGATTCTCGTTGCCCTCAGTTTCGACAACCTGCAACGGGCCGGAAGTGGGGATTTGTGGCTGGCTGTCGCTGCCTACGGGTTGCAACTCTATTTGGATTTTAGCGGTTATGTGGATTTGGCGCGGGGGACGGCGTTACTGCTGGGATTGAATTTGCCGGAAAACTTCGATGCCCCCTATTTTACCGCCAGCATCGCCGATTTTTGGCGGCGGTGGCACATGACTCTGGGTGACTGGCTGCGAAATTACCTTTATTTTCCCCTGGGGGGTTCGAGGGCGGGATTGTTGCGGACTTGCCTGAATTTATTGATCGTCATGTTGGTGGCGGGAATTTGGCACGGGGCGGCGTGGGGGTTCATCGTTTGGGGGGGGTTGCACGGTGTCGCTTTGGGGGTTCACCGCCTGACGGATGTGGGCTCGAAGTGGTTGTCTTTGCAGTGGATTTGGAGAACGTTTCCGGGAATTATTATATCTTGGTTCTTGACTCAAATGATGGTTTTCGGGGCGTGGATTTTCTTCCGACTTCCGGACTTGAAGGATTCGATGTGGGTGGTGCGACATTTGTGGGGACACACGGCTGATGTTCAGTTCGCCCACAAGGTTTATGTGGAGGCGTTGGGGCTCGAACGGATTCATTTGGTTGTCATCTTGGGGGGGATATTTTTGGGGATGGCGATCGCCACTGGATTTCGCCGGGGGTTGAAGGTTCAATTCAATTGGCCGGTGAAATTGATTTTGGTTCCCCTGTGCTTTTTTGCGGTTTTATTGTTCGCCCCGGAAGGGGGATTGCCCTACATTTATTTTGATTTTTAATTGGATTTTTAATTGTGAACTGTGAAATGCTCAAAATTTGCGATCGAGGGGGTTGACAGGGGGCGCGATTTATGGTATAGTGTTGACATACTTCCGAATAATGCGATGGTTGCAAAAATTTTATTTCAGCCACCACTCCCATTATCTAAAATAATACCGGAAGTCAAGCGCAAAAGCAAGGGTTTCTCAAAAAAAGTCGAAATTTTTAACA
>NZ_JAYFER010000522.1:0-4064 GCF_055795065.1 Lyngbya sp. CCY1209 | reverse complement strand
TCAATTCTCCTCAATTCTCTATCTGTGGGGGCAACCGTCCCGGGTTGCCCAGATTGGGCGGAATTGGATGGGGAAAGCCGGCACGGAGGCCGGCCCCCACGACTTTTTCTATTCCGCGACTTCGGCGACTTCTTCCAACTCCGCCGCCACTTCAGCTTCGTCTCCCTCGGCGGAAATCGGAACCAGGGCCACGGCCGCGATCGCATCTTCGCTGTCCAACCGCTGCACCCGCACCCCCGTGGCACTCCGGGACTGGCTGGGAATGGCGTTCACCACCTGGCGGATGATGATCCCCCGGCCCGTCACCAGCATCAGTTCGTCCATCTCGTGCACCACCTGGAGGGCCACCACGCAATCGTCCGACAGATGCGGCTTGAACTTGGTGGCGATGATCCCCTTTCCAGCGCGATTTTGCAGCCGGAATTGACCCACCGGAACCCGCTTTCCGTAGCCTCCCGTCGTGATCACCAGGACGGAAACGCCGTCGGGGTCGATCGCGGTTTCTTCCGTTTCTTCCCCTTCCTCGGCGACGGTGGTTTCCTCTTCTTCGAGTTCCGCCTCTTCGCCGCCCAACTGGGCGATATTGGCGACGATAAAACTGGGCAAAATATCCATACCGATCAGTTCGTCATCCTTGCGGAGTTTCATCGCCTTCACCCCCCGCGTCGCCCGACCGAGAGGCCGCAATTGCTTGTCGTCGGTGCGGAAATGGATCGCCATCCCCCGCCGGGAACCGATGATGATGCTGTCGTCCACTTTTGCCCGCCGCACCCAGCGCAGTTCGTCCCCTTCGTTCAACGAAATGGCAATTAAACCATTCGATCGGATGTTGGCGAAGGCGGAAAGGGCCGTTTTTTTGATGTAACCGCCCTTGGTCAACATCACCAAATATTCGTCGTTGCTGAATTCGCTCACCGGCACCAAAGAGGTGATCCGTTCCTCCCGGGGGATGGGCAACATCTGCACGATGGGAACCCCCCGCGCCGCCCGGGAACCGATGGGAATTTGATAGGCTTTCAAACAGTAAACCACGCCGCGATCGCTGAACAGCAAAATGCTGTCGTGGTCGCAACAACTCAGGAAATGTTCGATCCCGTCATCTTCCTTCATTTTGGTGCCGGATTTGCCCCGGGTCGCCCGATTTTGGGCGTCGAAGGTGTTGACGGGCATCCGCTTGATGTAGCCCTGTTCGGTCAGCAGGATGATCGCTTTTTCGTTGGCGATCAGATCCGTTTCGTCGAGTTCGCTTTCGGACAGTTCGATTTCCGTGCGCCGGGGCGTGCCGTGCCGTTCTTGCAGTTCCTTGGCTTCCCGCTCGACGATCTCCAAAATCCGCTCCCGCCGATTCAGGATATCGTCGAGATCGGCAATTTTAGCCAGCAGTTCCTCGTGTTCTTGTTGGATCTTCTGGGCTTCCAGGGCGGTCAGGCGCCGCAATTGCATCTGCAAAATGGCGTCGGCCTGGGGTTCGGAGAGGCCGAACCGGTCCATCAATTCCTGCTTGGCGGTGGGGGTGTCGGCCGCGTGGCGAATTAGGGCGATGATCGCGTCGAGATTGTCGAGGGCGATCAATAATCCTTGCAGCAGGTGGTCCCGCTCTTCGGCTTTGCGTTTTTCGTATTCGGTGCGGCGCCGGATCGTGTCGATGCGGAAGTCGAGGAACACCTGGAGGTATTGCTTCAGGGTGAGCAGTTCTGGCTTGCCGTTGACGAGAGCCAACATATTCGCCCCGAAGTTGTTCTGGAGGGGGGTTTGTTTGTAGAGGTTGTTGAGGACGACTCTGGGGTAGGCGTCCCGTCTCAGTTCCACCACGATCCGCATCCCGTCGCGATCGCTCTCGTCCCGGATGTCGGAGATCCCTTCGAGTCGCTTCTCGTTCACCATTTCGGCGATCTTTTCGATCAGGGCTGCCTTGTTGGTTTGGTAGGGGAGTTGGGTGATGATGATCGCTTCGCGATCGGGCCGTCCCCGGTGTTCGATGGTTTCGATCTCGGCGACGCCGCGCATGGTGATGGAACCCCGCCCGGTGGTGTAGGCCTCCCGAATGCCCGATCGCCCCAGAATTTTCGCCCCGGTGGGGAAGTCCGGCCCGGGGATGTACCGCATCAGCTCGGTGTCGGTGATGTCGGGGTTGTGGATGGTGGCGATTAGTCCGTCCACCAGTTCTCCCAGGTTGTGGGGGGGGATGTTGGTGGCCATGCCCACGGCGATGCCGGAGGAGCCGTTGAGCAGGAGTTGGGGGATGCGGGCCGGCAGGACCAGCGGTTCCTGTTGGGAGCCGTCGAAGTTGTCCCCGAAATCCACCGTGTCGGAGTCGATGTCCCGCAACATGGCGTCGCAGGTGAGGGCGTGGAGGCGGCATTCGGTGTATCGCATCGCCGCCGGGGGGTCGTTGTCCACGGAGCCGAAGTTGCCGTGGCCCTGGATCAGGGGCGATCGCATCGAAAAGTTCTGGGCCATCCGCACCAGGGCGTCATATACCGCAGTATCGCCGTGGGGATGGTATTTACCGAGAACCTCCCCCACGACGCGGGCGCACTTCCGGAACGGGCGGTCGGGGGTCAGGCCCAGTTCGTGCATGGCGTAGAGAATGCGGCGGTGTACCGGCTTGAACCCGTCTTTCGCATCTGGCAGCGCCCGACCTACAATGACGCTCATGGCGTATTCTAGATAAGACTGCTGCATCTCGTTCCGCAAATCCGTCGGGATAATTCGCGACTCGGAGGTGCTCATACGATCAAAAACTCCATTAACATCCAAAAAACAGCCGCTTTTTATTTAAACAATTCGATAAAATAATTCTATCCGATGGTTTTGTTTAAAAAGAGACGACTATCTCTTGAAATTATAACATAGTTTCTGGGGTTTTCGGATTTCAAATCCGGCGGCGCGATCGCCCCTTTCAACGATCGCCGTCGCCCCCCATCGCAAAGTGAAAATACCCACCATCTTTTTCGCCAGTTGTCAATCCCCAGTGTTGCCATGTTAAGCGTTATCTACTCCGACGAATTTCTACAGCACAAAACGGGTCTATTTCACCCCGAACGACCGGAACGCCTCGGGGCGATCGTCGAGGCGTTGCGATCGGCTCCCTGGACGCAACAATTGCAGTGGCTCTCCCCCACCCCCGTTGAAAAACGCCGGGAAGCCATCTTGGAAGCGATCGCAGCCCTGCACACCGAGGAACACATCCGCCGGGTCGAAAGCATCGCCAGTTCCGGGGGCGGCTACCTGGACGGCGATACCCCCGTTTCCCCCGACAGCTACGATGTCGCCCTGCTGGCGGTGAGCGCCTGGCTCGACGGCATCGACCGCACCCTGTCCGGCGGCAAACCCTCCTTCGTCCTAGCCCGCCCGCCGGGACACCACGCCGAAGCCGGCCGGGGGATGGGATTTTGCCTGTTTTCCAACGCCGCGATCGCCGCCCGCTACGCCCTCGAACAGCCCGGAGTCAACCGCGTCGCCATCCTCGATTGGGACGTCCACCACGGCAACGGCACCCAAAGCCTCGTCGAAAATCACCCCCGACTCGCCTACTGTTCCCTGCACCAGTCCCCCTGCTACCCCGGAACCGGCTATCCCCAGGAGCGGGGCGCCTACGAAAATGTGTTGAATCTGCCCATGTCCCCGGGAAGCACCTTCGCATTATATCAACCCGCCTTCGAGCAGAAAGTCATCCCCTTCCTGAAGGGGTTTCAACCCGACTTGCTCATCGTCAGCGCCGGATACGACGCCAACCGAGCCGACCCCCTGGCCAGCATTTCCCTCGAACCCGAAAATTTCGGCTGGTTCGCCACCCAATGCCTGCAACTCACCCCAAAGATCGTCTTCGGCTTAGAAGGCGGCTATGACCTGAAAACCCTGGCTCAGTCGGTGGTGGCGACGGTGGAATCCTGTTTGGCTTCCGATTGAGAGAAGTGGGGGCAGGGCAGGCAGGGCAGGTAGAGGGGCACAGGGGCACAGGAGGCAGGGGAGGCAGGGGGGGCACAGGAGGCAGGGGGGGCTCCAGGAGGCAAATTTCTAGTCAGATCTGTACAAATTTCCCAATCATCTTCAGATGATTT